>NZ_LUKE01000001.1:900000-1150956 GCF_001592735.1 Bdellovibrio bacteriovorus | reverse complement strand
GTACTGAAACCCTACTCTTAGGCGGTCGATCGTTTACAAAGTGGTTCCGCCTTTTAGGACATTAATAATCGATTTAGAAACCGTTTTTAGCGATTCAAAGACACCAACGCCTTCGGAAGCGCGGCCCTCAATTTCTGGAGCGTTATAAGGGTTTAAAGCGCTTCTTAGCTCTGCCATGGACGCGGCATTGGGAAGATCGCGTTTATTGTATTGCATAATAAGCGGGGTCTCGCGGATGTCGTAGCCTTGCTGTTCTAGGTTGGTTTCTAGATTGCGAAGGGATTCTAAGTTTTCATCCATGCGCTCAATTTGTGAGTCGGCCACGAAAATCACGCCGTCCAGACCTTTAAGGATCAGCTTTCTGGAAGCATCGTAAACCACTTGGCCAGGAACCGTATAAAGATGGAAACGAGTTTTATAACCACGGATATCGCCGATATTTAAAGGCAAGAAGTCGAAAAACAAAGTTCTTTCGATATCAGTGTTCGGAGCGACAAGTTTGGTCTTTTGATCATTCGCCGTTTGTTGGTAAACCCACTGAATATTTGTCGTCTTACCGCCCAATGAAGGGCCGTAATAGACAATCTTGCAGTGAATTTCTTTGGCGTTGTGGTTAATAAAAGACATTACAGCTCCACGCGATTTTGTAGTGCGCGCCCCATAGTTCTATCATCTATGAAATCGATGTCGCTGCCAATAGGAACTCCATGGGCAATACGAGAAAGTTTCAAACCTTTGCCCTGAAGGTGCTTAGCAAGGTACAAAATCGTGGTATCACCCTCAAGATCGGCATCCAAAGCCAAGATCACTTCCTTAATAACCGGACCACGACCTTCTAGACCGTCATCAATACGGTCAATCAGCTCTTGAATACGCAATTCTTTAGGACCAATGCCTTCCAACGGAGAAATTGAACCGTGCAAAACGTGATAGCGACCACGGAAGGCGCCAGAAGATTCAATTCTCATAATGTCGGCAGGTTCTTCGACCACGCAGATCGATTCGTCGCTGCGATGAATATCATCACAATAACGGCAAAGCTCTGTATCGGTGTAATTAAAGCATTGAGGACAATCGTGAACTTCGGCTTTCACTCGTAAAAGAGCTTCGCTCAAACGTTCCGGATACTGATTTTCTGCTCTTAAAATAAAATACGCCAAGCGCTGAGCCGTCTTAGGCCCGATCCCGGGAAGACGACTGAGCTCGTGGGTTAGTTTTTCTAAAGCAGATATATGAAGCATTAATTAAAACATTCCTGGAATGTTTAATCCGCCAGTGATTTTTTCCATCTCTTTAGCGGAAGTGTCTTTAGCGGTTTTCATCGCTTCGTTCACAGCTGTAACGATCAAATCTTGAAGCATTTCAACGTCGCCAGATTTCATAACTTCAGGATCCACAGTCAAAGAAAGGATTTTGTGATCACCGTTAACTTTTACTTTAACTGCGCCGCCACCAGAAGCTGCTTCGTATTCTTTCGTCGCAAGTTCTTCTTGGGTCTTTTTCATTTTCATTTGCATTTGATTGGCTTGTTTCATCAACTGAGCCATTCCGCCAGGCATACCCTTCATGTTATCTCCCTGCGCCGTTGCGCTTAATTTCTACGATGGATTTGATATTGCCCTTAAAGACATCTTGGGCGGCTTTCACCATCGGATTTTCGACAATCTTAGTGCGAAGTTCATCTTCGGCTTGTTGCACTTTTTTTTGTTGCAAAGCTTGGGCTGATTCTCCGACCTGATCGCGACTCATCAATACTTCAAAAGAATACCCAGCACCCCAGTAGGAATCAATAAATCCCTGCAACTTTTTACGCACCTGAGTGTCGGCCATTTGTTCTTTCAAAAAGGCCAATTTAGCCGGAACGCCCAGGCTTAAAAGCTTGCCTTCTTCTTTCACGAACAAAAGGTTTTCCACTTTAGCCGCAAAGAGTGCGTCATCCTGGCGCAAAAGCTCCACGAAGTTGACCCATTTTTCAGAAGAAGTTGAGCCGGTTGCTAATTTGGGGGGAGCGGGCGTCTCGGCCACAGGCGAAGGTGTCGCCGGAGCTGCGGGCTTGTCCGCGGGGGCATTTGTGGGGGAAGAAGCTTTGGCATGAGCAGCTTTATTTTCTAAAACCGCCTTCATTTTGTCTAAACCACGAGGAACTTCAGGCACCTTCTGAGATTCTTCTAAACGAGCATGACCTTTGGTGACTGGATTTACCGGCGGAATGTAAGGCCGGGCCCCACCTGCGCTGTGAGAGGTTACGCCACTTAAAAGACTTTTTAGGTCCACTAACTTAGGTGCAGAGGCCATACGTAATAAGGTGACTTCTAAAACAATGCGAGGATCTTGCGCGCGCGGAATATCGTTGCCACCCTTAAGAGCCATGTCGAAAAGCATGTGGATATCTTCTTCAGAAAGGCGCGCCGCCATTTCTTTTAAAGCTTGAAGCTCAGAATCCGGCATTTCTAAAATATCCACCGCTTGAGTTTCAGAAACTTTCACCAGCAAAAGACTGCGAATAGATTCTAACAAGTCTTGCGAAAACAAATGCGGCTCAAATCCTGCGGTGGCGATTTTTTCAATCACCTTCATGATGCTTTGAGTGCTGCGATCTACGAGCGCATTTAAAGTTTCAAACAGCAAGGCGCGATCCGTAAGACCTAAGATTTCAACGACACTAGCACGAGTCAAAGGACCATTAGCAAATGTGATGACTTGATCTAATAAGCTTTGTGAATCGCGCATGGATCCGTCACCTTGACGGGCAATAATCCAAAGCGCTTCTTCTTCAGCCGGAACACCTTCGCGCTCGGCGATCACTCGTAAGTGCTCTGTGATCTGACGAGTACTGATGCGACGGAAATCAAAGCGTTGGCAACGAGACAAAATCGTCTGAGGAATCTTATGAACCTCAGTTGTCGCCATAATGAAAATCACGTGGGACGGTGGCTCTTCCAAGGTTTTCAAAAGTGCATTAAATGCACTTGTAGAAAGCATGTGAACTTCGTCGATGATATAGATTTTGTATTTACCGGTTGCTGGCATAAACGCCACGGTGTCGCGAAGTTCACGAATGGCATCAACACCATTGTTGGAGGCTCCGTCGATTTCCATAACGTCAACACTAGTGCCGGCCGCAATTTCTTGGCACGAAGTACACTCGTTACAAGGAGTGAAGTTTACGGCATTGGGGCAACGCAAAGCTTTGGCTAAAATACGCGCTGAAGAAGTTTTTCCGGTTCCGCGAGGACCTGTGAAAAGCAAAGCGTGTGGCAAGCGACCATTTTTTAAGGCATTGTTCAGTGTTTGGGTAATATGGTTTTGTCCGACAACGTCGGTGAAGGATTGGGGACGCCATTTTCGTGCAATCACCTGATAAGACAAAGTAACCCCTCAAAAAACCACATAAAAAGAGAAAAAAGTGGCCGAGCACCCCATATCACATAGACTCTCGAGTACCGTTGCTTCCTTCCGGACCTAGCGGGATTCGTCAAGGGTGCTATTGTATGGGACCCGGCCAAGCGCAGGTCTATCGCACCCCCTCTGAGATTACATTAGATAACTCACTGCATATATTCCATGGCTACCATTTTGACAGTGAAGAAAAACAGCCTGTATTCGCAATGGCTTGTCTTAGACAAAATCGCCTTTTTCCCTCTATTGACGCTCATGACAAGGTGCTCTAAAAACCCCTTTATGAATCATTTAGTTAAACTTAAATTCGTATTCCTTATGGTGATCTTTTTGGCCTCGGGTGCGGCTTTCGCCCAAAAATCCAAAATCACTCAAGACAGTCTCCGTCGCCAAGCTTTACAAGCATCCGCGAAAGAATGGTTTGAAAGAAACTATCTTCCACGCGTAGCAAATGTCTTAAACCCTATTGAAAGTTACAGTGTGTCCGTCACGGAACAAGCCAATGTTTTACCTCCCGATCTTGGGGGGCCTTTGAACTATGTCCAAGTGATTGTTGAAGGACGCATTTCTGGTTGGAATTATTCTCGTTATCACAGCCACGGCAGTTTTTCTCGTTTCCCTGAATATGGTTGGGCTCAGTGTATCTTAAAACAAAAGTTGTGGGCGCATATCAATGCCGAAGGTCGCCCGACAAAACTTATGAAAAACCAAGCCGCCAGTTCTTTAGTGGCTTGTGGTTCTTCCGGATTTTTTCCTCCCGAATATCATGGCATCCAGCGTCCTAGATTCTAATTGTTTCGAGTTAGGAAACGCCTAGCTCGTCAATTCACTTTTCTTTGTACAGCCGCATGCTAGGATAAGCTCACTCGATCATGAGGAGTTTAAAATGAAAAAGTTTGCGGTTATTTTCTTAATGCTTCCTTTCTTGGCTCAAGCTCAAAGCGTCGGTATCAAAGACATTCCGGCCGATGGCGAAGCTGAAACTACAATCGAAATTAAAAAAGGTAAAAACACTCAAAAAAAATTCGAAGTCGTCACTAACGAAGACGAAATCGAAGGAGATGCGGCGCCACTTTTAAAAGATGCGCGCGTAAATTGGAAAAAGGCTTGTGCTGATTGGAAGTCAGAAACCAAAGCTTTGAACAAAGAAAACCAAGTGATCTCTTTAAGCTGCGGCAAAATGGAATGCGCGACGGTTTCGATGGAATCGACTTGTCAGTCTAAAGCTAAATACACGGTTAAAGTTCAAGTTCAGTAATTAAATAAAAAAACGGCCCATTTCATAGGGCCGTCGTATTCGAAATTTAAACTTGTTGATTAGCGAGGACCGCAAAAAGAGGTCTTTTGTTTAAATCCGCCTGGTTGTGGGGTGGTGTAAAATCGGCAGATGTCATAACCTTGAGATTTAATATACATCGCAAGCTCTCTGACTTTTTCAATCGGCATGGCAGGGTTGCGTGATAAGATCCATCCGTAATCGCGAGAAGGGTGACCGACGACGACGTATTGATAGTTCGGATCTAATTTGATGATCCAGTACTTACCACCGAAAAGATAAACCCAACGACCGCCAATGTTAGCAAATGTGACTTTAAGTTTCGCATTTGTTTGGTTATCAACGACTTTAGCGCGTCCTTCGGCGGAATCACGTGATCCATCTTTGGTGGCGCAAGAGTTTAAGACTTTTACTTCACCACTAGGAATGATTTCGTATTCTGCCGTCGTGTTGCCTACGCATTGTTTTTGAAAGGATTGAGGAATTGATCCGATTTCATACCATTTGCCTTGATAGCGGGTCAGATCCACATGATCGACCACGGGAAGGTCTTTCGCTAAAGCGAATCCCGCAAATAATCCAAAGCTGATAGAAAATAGAACAGAATAAATGAGCAGTTTCATATCGACTCCTTTTCGTCAGAAATAGGTTTCGCCGGTTTTTCTCACAGAATCCAATTTCGAACAAGATAGGTGCCAAAAAACAGAAAAAAAGCCACGGCTTTTGGGGCCGTGGCTTTAATTTTTTTAATGATTCTTAAATACTAAAGCGCCAAAGCTTTCTTTAAATTCTCGTCAAGTTTAGCTAAGAACGGTTCCGTGTTCATGTATTTATCATTTGGAACTTTGTCGCCATAAATGCAGACGGCCAAATCTTTTGTCATGAAACCAGCTTCAACCGTTTCGACACATACTTTTTCTAAAGTTTGAGAAAACTTCACAAGATCCTTATTGCCATCCAAGTTCCCGCGGTGCTCTAAACCACGAGTCCATGCAAAGATAGAAGCAATTGGATTTGTTGAAGTCGGTTTGCCTTGTTGGTGCTGACGATAGTGACGAGTCACCGTTCCGTGAGCGGCCTCTGCTTCCATTGTTTTACCATCTGGAGTTACAAGGACCGAGGTCATTAAACCAAGAGAACCAAAACCTTGAGCAACAGTATCTGATTGAACGTCACCATCGTAGTTCTTACAAGCCCATACGAAGTTACCATTCCATTTCAATGCCGAAGCCACCATGTCGTCGATCAAGCGATGCTCGTAAGTGATGCCCGCAGCGTCGAATTTCGCTTTGAATTCTTTTTGGTAAATGTCTTCAAAGATATCTTTGAAACGACCATCGTATTTTTTTAGGATGGTGTTTTTAGTCGAAAGATACAAAGGCCATTTTTTAGAAAGTGCTTGGTTAAAGCAAGAACGTGCAAAACCGCTGATAGATTCATCCGTGTTGTACATTGCCATCGCAACGCCATCGCCTTTGAAGTTGTAAACTTCATGTTGGATCTTTTCGCCGTTTTCACCTTCGAAAGTGATCGTCAATTTACCTTTGCCTTTGGTTACAAAATCAGTTGCGCGGTATTGGTCACCGAAGGCGTGACGACCGATACAGATGGGCGCTGTCCAATTAGGAACTAGACGAGGGACGTTTTTGCAGATGATAGGTTCACGGAAAACAGTACCGTCTAAAATATTACGGATGGTACCGTTAGGTGATTTCCACATTTGTTTAAGTTTGAATTCAGTTACGCGGGCTTCATCAGGCGTGATCGTCGCGCACTTAATACCAACGTTGTATTTTTTGATCGCTTCTGCGGCGTCAACAGTCACTTGATCGTTTGTAGCATCACGATGTTCCATTCCCAAATCGAAATACTTAATGTCGATTTCAAGGTAAGGAAGAATCAATTTTTCTTTGATGAATTTCCAGATAATGCGAGTCATTTCATCGCCGTCAAGTTCAACGACGGGATTTGCAACTTTGATTTTTTTCATTGTCGTTCCTTTGTCTTATTTTAAAGCAAAGAAAATATAACAACGAAGGGCGCCAAGGCCAAAGAAAATATGCGGTCGACCTAGTCAGTCACGGCTTTGCCGCAAAATTACTGAGGGGCAAACTTCAAGTAAGGACGGCCCTGAAATGATTTAAGCTCTAAGCAGTGACCGGCAAACCCATAGTTCGCGGCCCCTTTCACCAAGGTGACTTTGCAATCAAATGATCCTGTTTTGTCCTCGGCCTTTTTGGAGTCTGTGGCATCTGCCAACACTTTGATAATGCCTTGTTCGTAAGATGCCGGAACGGTAACTTGCGCGGTCAGGCGGTGAGCTTTGTGATAGCAGTCTTGACGCAAAGTCAGGGTACCGGATTTAAACTCCAAAGCGATCTTAAAAAAGAATTCATCGGCTGATTCAAACATTTCCCATCGGCCTTCGGGGCTGGTCAAATTTGAAGCCGCACTTCCACATAAGCCGTAATCCGTCGTGTTCTTGCGTTGTCCCGCAGGTTTTTGGGGGGTTGCACCGCCGCCATTTCCAGTTCCACCAGGTTTGGCGACACGTGAATCGTCCCCTTGCTGAGAGCAAGCCAATAAACCAAAAAGCGCAATGACCAACACCAAATGCTTCATGAATATCCTCGATATGAATAAGCTTCTGATCCTTCTTCGTACGGGTCAATAAAAGCGCCTAACTCAACTCGTCATTCGGGCTCGCCCTAGGTCCGGTCCAGCAAAGTTGTAATCAAATCTTGATTTAAGGGAGGTGGGCTCTTTTCCGAAAAAAAGTTCATGAAACAAACACCGCCATTTCATGAGCAAGAAACGGCCCGCTTAGCCGAGCTTCGACGTTATAAAATTTTAGATACAGATCCTGAAGAGCTGTATACCAACATCGCAAACCTGGCGTCGCAAATCTGCGAAACGCCGATTTGTGCGGTGAGCTTTGTGGATAAAGATCGTCAATGGTTTAAAAGCAGCGTGGGACTTGAGGTCCAGGAGATTCATCGCGAGACGGCTTTTTGTGCTTACACTATTTTGCAAGACGATCTGTTAGAAGTAGAGGATGCGACAAAAGATGAGCGCTTCGCCGAAAATCAACTAGTGACAGATGACCCGAATATTCGCTTTTATGCGGGGGTTCCGCTTCTAAGTTCCAAGGGCCTTGCGCTGGGTGCTTTGTGTGTAATCGATAACAAACCGCGCAGTTTAACCCCTTATCAAAAAGAATCATTAAAACTCTTGGCAAAACAGGTCATGCTTCTTAATGAGCAAAGAATCCTGCACGAAAGATCGCGTTTAAAATTATTCCAAAAGAAAAGCGTTATTTCCAACATGACCTCTGGGGTGATGGCCGTAGATATGAACGGCGATGTGATGTTTACGAATCAGGCCTTTGTGGACTTGTTCAATTTGGATATCGAGCCCCAGTCACTTGAAGGTCGCCATTATGCCAAATTGATCGCTCACTATGGTAAGTCGCGTTTGCCGGATGTGGATAAGTTAATTGCGCGCGTGACTGAAATCATCAACAAAAATGAACCTATTTATGGAGATAAGATCCGAACACTTGAAGGTCTTATTATTGAGCGAGACTTCGTTCCCGTGAATTTCGAAGGCCAAACTGTTGGTCATCTGTGGGTTTATCGAGACGTTACTTTAAAAATTAAGCAAGAGCGTATGATGGCTCAGTCTCTAAAAAAGGCCGAGGAGCTGACGGCCTTAAAGTCCCAATTCCTAGCGAATATGAGCCACGAGATTCGTACACCACTAAACGGAATTATCGGGATGTCAGGGCTATTATTAGATTTATCTTTAGATAAAAAACAGACCGAGCTAACTCACAATATCCGTGAGTGCGGCGAGTCCTTGTTAGAAATCGTCAATGACATCTTGGACTATTCAAAAATTGAAGCAAACAAATTTGAACTAGTCAGTGAACCATTTAATATTGAAAGCTGTATTGATCAGTCGCTTTATATCTTGGATCATCGGGCTTCGCAAAAAGGACTCACTCTTACCCATCGGGCGATCACCCCGTTGCCTAAAGTAGTCATTGGGGATATGGGACGTTTAAAGCAGATTTTGGTCAATTTGATTGGAAATGCGGTGAAGTTCACGCATCAAGGCCAAGTACAGGTGAAGGTGGGAGCTGAAGATCTGCCAAATAATGAAACCTTGCTGTCATTTTCAGTTCAAGACACCGGAGTCGGAATTCCACCAGATCGCATGGATCGGTTGTTTAAATCATTTAGCCAAGTGGACTCTTCGACGAGCCGTCATTATGGTGGTACGGGATTGGGCTTAGCTATTTCTAAAAATCTGTGTGAGCTTATGGGCGGAAGTATTAAGGTTCAAAGTGAAGTGGGCGTTGGTACGACGTTTTCTTTCACGGTTAAGCTTAAGTGCGAAGCTGACGAATCTTTGATAAAGAAAAAAGATGTTTCGGTTTTAACTTTCAGCCCTGAAGCTGCTTCAAATTTAACGATATTGGTTGTGGATGACAATGCCATCAATCGTCTCTTGGCCGTGGGTCTATTGCAAAAGATGGGTTTTAGCGCCGACACCGCGACCAACGGCATCGAAGCGATCGAGGCCGTAAATAAGAAAGCTTACGACATTGTTTTGATGGACGTTCAGATGCCTGAGATGTCAGGTTTGGAAGCGACTGATAACATTAGAAAAATGAAATTAGAAAATCAGCCGGCCATCATCGCGCTAACCGCGAATGCCATGCGTGAAGATGAAGAAAAATGTTTAGCGGCGGGCATGAACGACTATTTAAGCAAGCCGATTCAGCCGAAATTATTAGCAGCTAAAATTCAGAAAGTTATTGATCAAAAAAATTTCTAGTTAAAACAGGGGACCCGACGGGTCCCCCCAAAAGAATTACCGCCAGACTAACGGATTCTTTATTCGGGATTGCAGATGATGCTCTGGAATTTCTACTTCTTCAGGAAGTTCTCCAGGTGCTGTTGTGCGAATCAACTTCGGTCCAATAAAAGTCGCAAACGTCAGTGCGAGCACGCCTCCTAAGGCTTTGTACAATAAGTACACGAGGAAGCTTGTTATTAAACCGGCCTTTTTCACACTTTCAACAGACACATCAGCTGAGGTCTCAACGAGTTTCAAAAAGTATCGCTCGTTTTGGTATTCCCATATCTTCTTTTTGCGCATTAAAGCGTTCATAAAAGCTTCCTCCTCAGGATTGATAATGCTCGCAGAAAGCGACGATCAAAGGCCATTGAACGCACGTATCCGCGAGAGTTGATGCTTAAGCCGAAACGACTTAAGACTTTTTTTAAAAATTATTTGGGTTAATATTTACCGCAATGATTTTTAGTCACAGCGGAAAGCACAGAATTATCTTTGCTTATGTCTAACAAGTTCGAATGTAACGGATTTGAACTTTAAATATGATCTGCGCTAGAAGGCGGCGTTTGCGGAGGCCATATCATCCCCAGACATGAGGGATTGTGGTGTATGTGTTTTTTGAATTTGCATCATAATCATGATGGCCTCCTTTCATAGAGTTATTACCAATATCCAAGAATCTCTCAGCAAAGTAAACGAAAAGTTTTTTTATTTTTTAAAAACTCAACTTTTGCTTTAAGAAGTTCTCAAAGGACGTCGGTCGCAAAGCCGCGATGCAAGCGGTGGACCAGGGCTTCCTATTCTGGAAACAAGTTTAAATAGGTTTAATGCATTTTAAATTTTCAAAGTGGTTTCGTGAATGAACCATCAGTTCCACTTCGGAACTAAAAGGTGGAACTATACGACGTGTCAGCTAGCGAATCTGCCAAGCAATGCGTTCAATTGCTTCCACTTCTTCTGCCCAATAAGTGTAAGTGTTAAACTCTGGAAATAATCTGGGGAAGCTTGGGTCTGTCCAGCGTTTCGCAATCCACCCGGCATAAGAAATAATTCTTAAACCACGTAAAAGTGGAATCCACGCCCACTGATGGTCCGGAAATTCGCGCAGCTCTTCATAGCCAGAAATGATCTGTGCTTTTTCATCCTCTAACATGTCGGCATCGCCTGAGAGTAGCATCCAGAAATCCTGAATCACCGGGCCATTGACGAAATCATCGAAATCGACCAAGAAAAATTCTTTTCCGTTGTTCAAAAGATTTCCCTTATGGCAATCGCCGTGAATACGGATGAATTCGGCGGGATTAAAGCTGTCTTCAATGGCGTAAAGAATATCTTCTGAAGCCACGGTGTAACGTTCGCGCAACTCGGGGGTGATCCAGTCTTGCAAGAAATCCAATGTATCCCAACCGCCATAGTAAGAAGTATCTAAGGTTGGGCGATGGGGCGCCGTTTTTCTGGCGCCCACATTATGAACTTGCGCCATGAGACGGCCGACTTTGTTGAGCTCGCCCTCTAGGAATTCTTGTGGCATGCGACCTAAGACTTTAGGGAAAAAGGTGACGTACATGCCGTCAACCTCGGCCACGGTTTGATCGTGGCCCATTATTAAGGGGGCGACAGCCGGAATGCCTTCATTTTTTAAGGAAAGCAGAAATTCATGTTCCTCTAAAATCGCGTCTTTGCTCCATCGATGGGGTCGATAGAATTTAGCGATGACATTTTTGTTGAGGGCCCCCGGGGTGCAAGGTTCTTCCAATTTGATATCAAAAACGCGATTTTCATAAGAATTCAACTGGGTGAATTCGCCTGTCGGATAAAGTCCGGCATTTTCTGCGGCTCGCAAAACTTTTTCAGGTTCTAAAGTGTAAAAGGAAGCGTTTTTGTCCATAAACCTCAAGGCTCTTTTACCAGCTTGCCATTGAAGAAGCCTTAAGTCATTCTCTGACTTGGATGGGTGCGAAAGAAACTTTTCTCTTTGCTAAATGGCCAGTTGAAATTCACCGACGAGCTTTTCGTCGTTCGGTGTCTATTTATCTGTACCCTAATAAGCCCATCAAAGTTGTGGCGGCGCAAACAACCCAGCACAAGGTCATTATTGATTTTTTGATGTCCAAAAAAGACTGGATTGAAAAGAATTTTGCGAAGTTTGAAGAAATCGCTGAAAAATTCCCTGATAAAAAGATTCAAGCCTATGAAGACTTTCCGTTTCTGGGGCGCACGCGCAAACTTAAAGTCGTCATCACCTTACATAAGAAAGCCTTTGTTTCGGTCACGGATGAACATCTGCTTTTACATATTCCGCGCAATGAGTGGAGCGCGAATTCGCTGATTCAAGAGCACCCGACGGCGTTAAAAGAAATCAGGCATTTTTATAAGCGCGAAGCCGTTCAGCTTTTAGATGAGCGCGTTCGTCATTGGTCAGCGCAAATGAAACTAAGCCCCACCCAAGTGAAGTACCGTGAACAGCGCACTCGTTGGGGCAGTTGCTCTTCACGCAAGGTTATTAACTTGAATTGGCGTTTGATTGTTTTTAATCAAGAAATTATTGATTACGTGATCGTGCACGAGTTAGCGCATTTGCAGCATATGGACCATTCCAGCCGCTTTTGGTCTTTGGTGGAAGCACATATCGAAGATTATAAAGCCCGCATGAAAGCTTTAAAGGAATCCCAATACTTGGTGGAATTCCTTTCTGAAAAATCTTAATAAAGCCCGTTTTTTGTTTTTTCTTTCATGATTTTCATCGCAAGCAGGCTGCCCACGTAACCTAAGGCAGAGCCAAAGATAATATCACTTAAAAAATGATCATGAATGATCGCCCGGGTAGAGCAAATAGAAATCGCAAATAAAACCCACAACCAGCGAAATTTAGGAAAGGCCACGGTAAACATAGTCGCCACCGTCCACATCACTTGGGAATGGCCCGAAGAAAACGAATGGAAATCCCAATGAGTAGTAAACGGATTGAAAGTGAAGGGCTCAAAGTCCGGCGTTTTGTGCGGTCTTTGGCGGCCGAATAAGAATTTAAACAGATGAGTTAAAACTCCACTGACGATCAAAGCTACCAAAAAGTTCAAACCCCAGCGGCGAAAGAAGTCGACCTCTTTAAGGTTCTTTTTAAAAAGATTCATCTTGGGAGCAACCCAAGCGCAAAAGGCCCACGTGCCAATCGCAATGGCAAAGTAGTGTTCTGAAAGGCCGACGTTGGTGATTTCTCTGGCGGCAAGCCAAATCACGTCACGGATTTCTTGTTGCCCAAAATAGAGTGCAATCTTTTGATCGAAGAAAAATCCCAGCACGGCAGCACACGCGAATGCAGTTCCTAAAACAATAAGAATATGTCGTTTCAATTTTTTTGTGTCTGATATGAGTGCGCCGAATTGTTGTACAGGCATGTAATTCCTTCCAAAACATAGTCTTAAACTCAACTGAACGACAATACAAGCCCTGATGAGGGGTGACGAAATCGGGCACAAAGCTTGCTCCTGGGGGCGATGGATAGAAATATTTGGAGGTATTGATGTTACCGATGCTTAAGAAGCACACCGTGATTACCGCCGCGTTACTCGCGACGTTGAGCATTTCTGCGTGTGGTAAAAAGAAAGATGTTATTGCGGCACCTCCGCAAGATACGCAAACCCAAACAGGTGATAAACCGGCGCCAAAAGTTCCAAACTCTGATCAAGGCGATACCAATGGTAAGATGGGAGGCGGACTTCCAGACCCTAATGGTGGTGCAGATACTGATTATAAACCAGGTGATGATAATGAAGTAGGTGAAGAAGAAGGTGATCAATACGAGCCGACTCCACTTCCGGATAACTCTAATTCTGGTTCTAATAAGGGATCAGGACATTCAAGTCGTCCATCGACTCGTCCTAATCTTCCACCACCCGTGGTAGAAACAGAACCGGTTCCAACAACTCCGCAAGAAGTTCCTCGCGATTACGTTGTTAACGATGCCAATAACGTCGAAAACGATAATTACGGTAAACGTTATACTGGTGGCGTGGCGGCGGATGGTCTTTTATATACGTCGTCTTCAACAGATGAATTATTAAACTTCCTTCGCGCGCGTAACAGTCGTGTGGGCGAACGTTATCGTCGTTTGAATATTGAAGCGGCGGCGTCTGTGACATTTGCTAAAATGTCTGTGGACAGCCTTTCGGGTGACGGTATCGTGACTTTGAAAGTTAAAGAATACGGCAAAGATGTTGTATATAACTTAGCGGGTTCATCAGCTTCGGGTCCTGCCAATCCATTAAGACTTGTTCGTGCTGGCAACGGCGAAAAAACGACAGGCTCACGGTTGATGGAAGGCACCTGGAAGTGTGTGGATTTTGATGGTGGTTGTGAAAATGTTTTCGTTCGCGCGAAAATCGGTGGTGGTGACGACAGTGCGATCATCAACGTGGTTTTCAGAAACTCGAAAATGGATCTTTGGTTCAGTCTTCCGGGTGAATCATCAGGGAATCCAGAATATTTGCGTTTGTACGAACTTGCGATCAATACGATTAAAAGAAACATCAACTCTGCCAATCGTCTTCGTTACGCTACAATGAATTCTTGGGAAGTGGTGAATGGCCGGTCAGGCGTGACGCTTTCTATGAAGGCTTATAACAATGAACTTCTGGCTTTTGCTGGTCCTTTATTGGCTCCGGAAGCGGGAACGGGAGTGAACATTGTTCTTTCGCGCTTGGCACAAGATAAAGAAGACTCTTTAGATTTGATTGATACCAACTCAACAAGCTTAAGATACCAAAACTTTATCGCTGATGCGCGCCTAGTTGCTAATAACGGTTTGGGCCAAGTTCGCGTGAAATTTAAAATGCGAAAACGCGCGGACTTTACCCAAGATCAATTCGCGATCACGTTCATGAGACGTATTAAACCTTTAGTTGAATTGAACGACGAGAATTTGAAATAGTTCTGTCTTTCGTGAAAATAAAGTGATTTGAAAAAAGGCCGTGGCTAGAAACCACGGTCTTTTTCTTTTTTGCGAACGGTGATGGGCGTTCCTTTCTTGGGATTTGGTGTCATTTTGACTGCAAAGTAGTTGGTATAATGGTTGCTTAAGCCGTTTTGGGGTTTTAAGTTTCATATTAAGGGGAGACACAATGGCTCTACAAAAATTCATTTTACTTTCATTTGCAGCAATTACTTTCATGTCGGTCAGTGCGGGCGCCTTCCCGGGTGACAGACGCCCAGGTCGCGGCCCGGGTCATGGACCTGGTGGTGGGGGACCGGCTCCGATTCCAAGTTTTCCTGGCAATCCGGCACCAGGCCCAGGATATCCGGCTCCCGGAAACCCAGGTCCCGGTTATGGTCGCCAAGAGTCTCGCAACATCTTTATCGGTCAGCGAGTGGGTAACACGGATCTTCCATTGCGCCAGTTAGGTCGTATTGGTGATGACTACCGCGGATATTCTGTTGAGTCTGTTGTTGTTGAGCTTCGTGGTTATGATCAAAGCACGCAAATTAGTTTGGTTACTGATGGTCGCCAAGGTGACACGATTTACAATCCACAAGGTCGTATCCTTTTACGTCCTCGCTTTGGCGATGTGATCGGTCGTGATTTTACAAACTTAATTCTTTCTGTCCGTGGCGTTGTTGATATCGGTAACATCACGGTGAACTTGGTAGATCGCGGTGGTGGTTACAATCCAAACCCAGGTCCTGGCCCTGGATACCCGGAGATGATTAACATCAGTATCAATCGTCGTATGATGGGTATCAGCCGTTTAGAGCTTGCTCCTTACATCGATATGTATCGTTACCGTGGATATCGTATCGAATCGGTGGATGTCGAAGCTCAAGCGGCGTTCAATAATGCTCTACTGGATCTTTTGATTAATGGATACAATCAAGGTCAAACTATGTCAGTGGATCGCTTCCGTCGCCTGGTAAGCTTCCGCCCTTATAACGCGACAATTGGTTATGGCGGCGATAGCATTGCGATCAACACTCGCGGAGATGTAGACATTTTCCGTGTGACGATTCGCTTAGTTCGTTAGTTTCTAAAAACTGCACCTTCCCCAAGGTCATTGATGGGACTCCATTTTGGGGTCCCATTTTTTTGTCTGAAGTTTAGTCATTCGACGATTCCTTACTAAATGTGGTTTGGGGATCTCTTTGATATCAAAAATGCTTTAAAATGACGTGATGAAAGTATTCCGTCTTTTAATCATTTGTATGCTTTTTGAATCCTTGGCTTTTGCTAAGGCGACAGAAATCTTGCCGGCCCCGATCCTAGAAATTCAAGCGATTCAAATGAAACAAGGGGTCTGCGAAACTCGTTGGCCAGAACTTTCTGAAAACTATGGAATCAAAAAGGTCACTCTTGATGAAGGCGCCACCCTTTGGTTGGTGCCTTGCGCTTATTGGAGCGCGAATCTGGCGTGGAGTGTTTTTGTGACGATCAAAGAGTCCTCACATCCCGATGGTTTTCTAACCAAGGCCATTCGATTTGTTAATTATCATCCTTATGAAGGTATTGTGGCGCGTGATGTGATTCATAATATTGACTGGGATTCAGCCAATCAGGTTTTGCGCAGCCAGTATTATATGAATGGAAGTTCCTTATGCGGCAGCCGAGCTGAATTTAAATGGCATCCGGGATATCAAACCTTTCAAGTAAAGACTTTGCTGAAAAAAGATGATTGCCGAGATCCCGAAGAATCTTGGAAGCCCGTTTTTAATCCTTAAATTTTGCGCCTTGCGGTAAGTTTGCGCTCTTTATTCCAATTACGCTTGTTTTGAAGATTCAAATCAGGTGAACTATTTGGGTAAATAAGGAGAACATTTCTATGCAAAACTCTCAAGCTCAGTTCGGCAAAGGCAAAGAAATTTCAACAAGTTCGGCGGCAGCTCCTCTTCTTTCTGATTACATGAACTATCGCCAGTTCTTAGCGGACTTTTATACTTTCAAAAGAAAGTCTTCAAAAGGCGCCTTAAGAGCCTACAACTATGCCGTGTTCTCTGCAGCGGCGAATATCAAATCTCCAAACTATTTAAAAATGATCATCGAAGGAAAAAGAAATCTTTCTGACGATATGATTGGCAAATTCGGTAAAGCGCTTAGCTTTATGAAGGAACAAACGGACGAGTTCCGTTTGCTTGTTCATTTCACGCAAGCCACCGATCCGGCCGAACGTAATATGTATCTAAAAAAGCTAAGTGAGCATCGTGTTGCCGGAAAACTTAAATCCGGCGAAATCGATCGCAAAACTTGGGAAAAGGTTCCAAACTGGGTGACTTGGATCATTTATGCGATGGTCGACCAAGACGGTGTTTCTTTTGATACGGCCGCTTTAAAGCAACTTCTTCGTGGTAAAGCGTCGGAAGATGAAATCGAGACGGCGCTGTCAACATTGCTAAACTCTGGCGAGCTTCGTCGTGACGAAGTGACCGGCGAATTAAAGAAAAATCGCAGCTTGATTGAGTCCCCCGAAGACATCCCTGTGGCATTGGTGCGCAAGCTTCAGTCTCAATTGATGTACTTGGGCTTAGAGTCCCTTTACCAAGATCAACCGACAGAGCGTGAATTTGGCACTTTGACGATGTCATTAACGAAAGCGGAATTTGAAGAGATCAAATTCAAACTTCGCCAAATGCGTAAAGGTATTCATAAAGACAACTCTATCGCGCGTATGAAATCCAAAGGCGAAAGAGTGTACCAATTGAACATTCAATTGTTCCCGGTGACAAACTCTGCCGGTGTGTCAGCTCAAGCCTCAGCAGTGATGGAATCGGCTTTGGATTTAAAACCCGAAACCGAGTTGGTGGAAACCGAAACGCCGGTTGTTAAACCGGCGACTCCAATGGCTCCGGCTGCGGAAGTGGTGATGCAAGCGGCCCCGGCTCAACCAGCAAATGTTGCTGATGGCAAAGACGCGAAAAAGAACGTGAGTTCTTTAGCCGCGAATGCGGCCTCTGCGGCGGATTTGTTTAGATAAGCTTTTAAAGGCCGCGAAAGCGGCCTTTGTTTTATCCATAAGCCTTCTGCGCCTGGAATTGCTTAATTTTATCTTCGATAACTTCAAAAGTAATTTGGATGGGGTTGCAGCAGACCTCGCAGTCTTCGACATAGGACTGCACGTCGCTGATGCTGGGATCTAGCAGCATCGAGATTCTTTCAAAACAATATGGACACTTAAAGTGCTTTTCGACCTCTTCCATGGGTATGATCTTACTATATGGCGGAAAAAAAAGACTACCAGATTAAATCCTTTAAAGACGGGAAACAATTTAGGCAATGGCTCCTTAAATCCCATAAAAAAGCCGCAGGCCTTTGGCTTCGATTTTTTAATAAGGCTTCGGGTAAGAAGACGATTTCTCGTGAAGAAGCGTTAGAGGAAGTCTTGTGTTTTGGCTGGATTGATGGCCAGGCAAAGCCTTACGATGAAGATTCTTGGTTGCAAAAATACACGCCTCGCAGATCGCGCAGTGTATGGTCTGAACGCAATACCAAGATTGTGGCAAAGCTTATTAAGTCCAAACGCATGCATGCCTCGGGTTTGGTGGAAATCCAAAAAGCTAAAGAGGACGGACGTTGGGAGCGTACTTATCAATCACCGAAAGATATGAAGGTGCCGCCTGACTTTTTAAAGGAAATTAAAAAGAATAAAAAGGCCTACTCATTTTTTAAGACCTTAAATAAAACCAATACTTTCGCGATAGCGTGGCGTCTTCATCAATCAAAAAAAGAGGAAACTCGTAAAAGGCGAATAGAGCAATTCATTAAGATGTTTGCCTCCGGAAAAAAGATTCATTAGGCGAGCCCCCGTTAAGGTGCTGGCCTTGAGTTTTTGATGCTTCAGGACTATCTTAAGTGCATGAAATTAATCTCTTGGAATGTGAATGGTCTTCGCTCGGTTCAACGCAAAAACTTTCGTGAATGGTTTGAGGAAGAAAAAGCAGACGTCGTGTGCTTGCAAGAAATCAAGATCACCGATGAAGCGATCAAAAAAGACGAAACGTTTTATCATCCGGCTAAATACAATTCCTCTTGGGCTTTTGCCGAAAAGGCGGGGTATTCTGGCCTCGCCCTTTATTCTAAAAAAGAGCCCGATGACGTGCGGGTGGGGTTGGGCATTGAGAAATTTGACCGTGAAGGTCGTTGGTTAGAAGCGGATTTTGGGCCCATCACTGTTGTGAATAGTTATTTCCCAAACAGTCAGCGGGACCACGCTCGGTTGCCATTTAAATTGGAATTCTGTGCGGCGGCTGAAAAGCGTTTGCAGGCTTTGCGCAAAAAAGGCCGTGAGGTGATGATTTGTGGGGATTTTAATATCGCCCATAAGGAAATCGATTTAAGAAATCCTAAGTCGAATGCCAAGAATGCGGGATTCTTACCTGAAGAACGTGCATGGATGACCAAGTTTATCGACAAGCTTGAATGGGTGGATTCTTTCCGTAAATTTGAACAAGGCCCGGATCACTACACCTGGTGGAGCTATCGTCCGGGAGTGCGTGAAAAGAACGTGGGTTGGCGACTCGATTATTTCTTGGTCAATAAAGAGGCTTCGGATCGTTTGAAGGCGGCGGCTCATTTGCCTATGGTGTTTGGATCTGATCACTGCCCCGTGCGATTAACTTTAAAGAAATAGCGGTAAAAGATGTTAAAAAAATATTTCCCCGAGCGCGAATTTAAGGCTCTTCTTTTTGATTTTGATGGCACCGTCGCAGATACAATGGGTGCGCACTTGCGTGCTTGGAACGAAGGCCTGGCGATTTATAACCTTACTTTAAGTCGCGAACAGCACATGGCTTGGGCAGGTCGCCCCACAAGGATGATTGTGCAGATGTTAAACGAGATGCACAAAATCGAAATCCCAGTGGATGAATTTTTAAAGGCCAAAGAAGTTTCTTATTTTGCTTCGATCAAAGAGGTCAAAGAAGTCGTTTCGGTGGTGGAAATCATTCGGCACTATCATGGAATTTTACCTATGGCAGTGGTGACGGGGAGTCGTCGTAAGCCGGTTGAAACGACGTTAAACCAATTAGGTCTCGCAAAATATTTTAACGAACTGATTTGTGCTGAAGACTACGTACACGGTAAGCCAGCTCCGGATTGCTTTTTATTGGGCGCGGAACGCTTGGGTGTTGATCCTAAAGATTGTCTTGCCTTTGAAGATGCTGATCTGGGCATTCAATCAGCCACCAGTGCCGGGATGGCTTGTTTAAAGGTTGATGAACGCCACGAACTTATGGTCATTCATCAACCGAAATAGTCTTATAATAAGGTTTTTAAAACTGAATCGACCGTGCTTGCGGGGCGACCGATAAGATTTTTTAGGTCGTCTCTGTCAGAGTATAAATCTCCTCTCACAATCCCCACGTCCGAATCGGCTAGCATTTCTGCCACGGGTGCAGGTAAGCCAAAGCCTAAAAGCATTTTTTGATAATCCGGGGCGGGCATGTCTTTGTATTCGACTTTTTTACCGGAAGCTTTGGTGATGGTGGCGGCAAGTTCAGCCATGGTAAATGGAGATCCCGCTAATTCATAGATTGAATTAGTCTTAGCTTTTCCGAGTAAAGCGGCTGCCGCCGCAGCGGCATAGTCGGCTCTGGCGGCACCGCTTACTTTTCCATTTTGGGCGCTGCCAGCGATCACGCCATGGGCAAGAATATTCTGAAGTTGATCGGTGTAGTTTTCGATGTACCAGCCATTTCTTAAAATAACATAAGGAATGCCGGAAGCTTGCAGAACTTTTTCTGTTCCTAAGTGTTCAGCGGCTAAAATCATTTTGCTGGTATCCGCTTTAAGAATGCTTGTGTAAGCGACGAGTTTTACGTTGGCTCTTTTTGCCGCGTTAATAACATTTGTGTGTTGAGTAAGTCGTTGACCCAATTCGTTGCCTGAAATTAAAAGCAACTTATCAACGTTTTTAAGCGCTTTATCTAAAGAGTCGGCGGAAGTATAATTGGCTTCGCGGACTTCGATTCCTTTTGAGGCAAATTCTTGAGCCTTGTTCTTATCTCTGACGATAGCGATGATTTCTTTAGGATTGGTTCCTTGTTTTAATAGTTCTTTAATGACGTGTTGGCCTAAATGTCCGGTGGCTCCTGTAACTGCGATCATAAATAGCTCCTTTAAGTAATATGCCTTCTTTAAAAAGAAAGAACTTATGCTATACTAAACCTGTCACTTTACTTTTGTAAGTACGCACTATTTTGTTACTGTAAAGTATTTTAAAAACATGAGGAGTTACAAATGCTTAAAGAAAAGGTCAAAGTCGAGAAAATGACCAAAGTGGCCCCGTGTCCGGTGACGAAAACGATGCAGGTTATTGGTGGTAAATGGAAGCCCATGGTCTTGTATCACCTTATGTCCGGAGCCAAACGCTTTAACGAATTACAACGTCTTTCCGGGGGGCCTTCCGCGCGGGTGCTGACGTTGCAATTGCGTGAACTTGAAGATGATAAAATTATTAAGCGCGAAGTATTCGAACAGATTCCTCCGCGCGTGGAATATTCATTAACGAATAAAGGGAAAACCTTAAATTCTATTTTAGATATGATGGCTAAGTGGGGAATGGAGCACCGCTAGTTATTCCGGCTTGTACCCGCTGATCTTTTCAAACATTTTGCCGATGCGAAAATAAAGTTCAGCAATATATTTCTCAGGATCTTTTCCTGACAAGTTTGCCGCATCTTCGATTTTCTCGATGCAGCTTAAGTCTTGGCAGATGAAATAAGAAAAGCTGACGTTGTTATTCATTGCGACTGACAACATGCCAATATCTTCCGAACTGCCATACGCATTACACCAACTGCAAAGGCCGCCAGTGGGCTCTCCTGTTGAGGGAGTTCTTTTAAAAACCACCCCGCGTGGCATATCCCAATTAGGAAGTTTAATAACTAGATAAGTGTAAACACCCGAAGATTCTTTCCATGTAAAGTACGACCGAGCGTGTAGCGGAAAGTTTACTTTTTCTGGCAGAACTAGTTTTTTCTGATCTCGCGCGCGAAAAGAATTCACGAGTTCCTCTTCAGAATTAATCGTGAACAAGTTTTCTTTCAGAAAATTATTTGATTGCGTATGCATCTTGCTATTTTTTTCCTTTTTTGGCCTGAACGATGACTTGGAATCCGCCGGCAGAGAATCTTTTCATATTAAAGATGTTTTCATGGTGCTCAGGATTCATTCGCGGATCACTCATGACTTTTTTGTTGATCGCGTTTCTTGCAGATTTTGATTTGTAAACGATGTAAGCAAAGATCAAAACTTCATCCGATTTTAATTTGCATAGCTTGGTAAATGGAGTTCCCCAGGGGCCGTCAATAGATTCGCCAACACATTCCACATAATCCAAAGCACCGTATTCCATCCAAACTTTACGACCTAGTTTGGCCATTTTTTTATATTTGGCTAAATTCTTTTTAGGTACCGGGATAACAAAACCATCTACATACTGTGCCATGGGATCTCCTTAGCGAGGTGTATACTTAAATACTAACATTGATCATTCGGCAGAGGTAATTTGTTTTTTATTAGAAAGATCTAAATCATGTTAAAACGAAACGGTTGGTTGCCATCATCCGAATATTCTTGGTCGCATTAATCGAAGGAGAATGTAAAACACGCAAGTCCATCAAATAGACATCTCCAGCGCTTCCATGCATCTCAACCAGGAATACTTCAATTCCTGACATATTTTTAGGCCTGAAATATCTCTCCGGATTCTGAATTGCGCCATCAAAAAGGGGCCTGAATATTTCGTCTTGACGAAGCAACTTTTGGGCGCTTTCAGATTCTGGTTTATTGGAGTAAGGAAGCTTGTGAGATCCGGCAATCGCTAAGGTGGCTCCGCCGTGGACTTTAAGGTCGTCAATCAACACAAAGGCTTGAATCCCCGGAATTACGTCATGATAGGGGATTTCCAAATCCAAATGCCAATTCAGATGATCTAAAGACCAGTCTTTTCGGTGAGGTAACGAGAGTAACAGTTGAGGTGATAATTGAACAGGCTTTAACTTTTTGCCTGCAAGAAAGTTCATGTCGTCTATTAAATCGGTTGAGATTATTTGATCAAGTTCGCGCCCGATTTTTACAAGCTGCCCCAATCGTCCCGTTTGTTGAAAGACGGAAAGATTTTGTATTTTGGCGGAAGAAATTTTTCCTTGAGAGATGATATTTAATCGCTCTAACTCGGTCCGGATAGAGCTTTGGATTTTCTGTAAAAGCTTTAAGGGAACTCGTCGTCGCAGGCGAATAATTCCATGTTTCAAAAATAATGATTTATCCTCGTTAGATAATTTCGCCATTTGTCCATTTCAACGCGTTCATAAAACTCGGTCAAGTCATGTTCATTTTAGTAAGCCAGACTAAAGAAAAACAAAGACCGTAAACTTGTATTTTCTAGGCGTCGCCTTTAGCATTTCTTTTATGAGAAAAATGCTTCGCCTTGTCAGCGTGTTCGCCTTAGTTTTCATGACGTTTCAAGTTTCATTTGCATCAGAAACTTTGAAAGGTCCGCATATTCAAATTGATTGGTTGGCGCCGCAAATTTTTGCTGAAAATTCTGAAACTGTTATCGGCATTCGCTTTCGCCCGGATCCACATTGGCATGTGTATTGGAAAAATCCTGGGGATTCAGGCTCTGCGCCTAAATTTCAAATCAAATCCAAAAATGCTGAAGTGGGTGAGATCCTTTGGCCGTACCCTGCAAGACTTCCGATCGCGCATTTGACGAACTTTGGTTATGAAGGGGACGTTGCCTATCTGTTGAAAGTAAAAACGGGTATGGCGGCATCACTTAAGATGGAGGTGAATTTAGAATGGTTGGTCTGCCAAGAAGAATGCGTCCCTGGATTTGGAGTATTATCCTTATCTCGAGATATAAAGGGAACTGAGACGGTATTTGCGAAAGAGATCCAATCAAAATTAAATTCTTTTGAAAATAAAATTCCATCTGCAGGATTGGATTCTCCCTATCGCTTAGCGGTTTCAGAACTTCCGGAAGGTGGTTTAAAGGTCTTCGTATCATCTAAAGCCAATCTGCCATCAGAGGTCGACCTTTTCCCGGTAGATCCTGAATATGTTCAACCAGCTCAGCCAAAAATCACAAAAACTGATTCTGGATTTGAAGTCGCTTTTCAAAAATCAGCCACGGCGCAAAAGCCCGCAAGTTTAGGTTTTTTATTGGTGGCGGATAAGAAGGCTTATAAGTTTTCGGGCCTACAAATTGGCGCTTTGACGGCAACTACAGAGCCCGTCAGCTTTGCAGTTCTGGCGGTGATTTTGGGCTCAGCCCTTCTGGGTGGCATGTTGTTAAATCTTATGCCTTGTGTTTTTCCGGTTATCTCGATCAAAGCTGTTTCACTTTTAAAAAATGAAAATGCTCAAGAGCGCAGAAAAGATGGATGGCTTTATGCTGCCGGGGTTTTGACAACTTTTGCGGGGTTGGGTGCGGGATTTCTAATTTTACGCAGCCTTGGTGCCTCGGTCGGATGGGGCTTTCAATTGCAATCTCCACTTGTCGTGTTTGGCTTGATTGTTCTGTTCTGGATGATGGCGCTCAATTTTTTAGGCGTTTTTGAATTCGGCACGGCGATTATGAATTCCACGGGCCGTATTCGTTGGCAGGGGTCATTTGCGACGGGTGTGCTGTCGGTATTCATTGCCGCTCCTTGCACGGGACCCTTTATGGGCACGGCTTTGGGTGCGACCGCGACCATGCCGGGCTGGCAAGCAATGCTGGTATTTATATTTTTAGGCATGGGTTTAGCACTTCCATATTTGGCTTTAACCTTAAGTCAAAAGCTTGCGCAAAAAATGCCTAAGCCGGGCGCGTGGATGGAAACGGTGAAGCAGTTTTTTGCATTTCCACTATTTGCGACAGTTCTGTGGTTGTTGTGGGTTTTAGGTTTGCAAACGGGATCCCAAGGATGGCTTGCGACTGGTGCTGCACTTTTAATTCTTTCTTTTGCATTGTGGTTGGGACACGGAAGAAAATCTTTATGGAAAGTCATCGCGTGGATATTAGCCATCTCCGCGCTTACCTATTCGGGAAAACAGGTGCAGACAGCTGAAGCCTCTGCAGAAGTTTCTAGCAATTCTGCGTGGACTTCTTACGATGAAAACAAATTGCAATCGGCCTTGCAAAGCGGGCAGCCGGTATTTATCGATTTTACGGCCGCATGGTGTATTACTTGCCAGGTAAATAAAAAAGCGGTCTTAGAAACCGCCACCGCAGACGAGATTTTTAAAAAAGGAAATATTTTACGTATGCGTGCTGACTGGACAAAGCAAGATCCGGCTATAACGGCCGCATTATCAAAGCTGGGGCGGAATTCTGTCCCGGTTTACGCCTTTTATTCTGGCAAAGATGCTAAGACCCGCTTGCTTCCCCAAATTTTAACGATTGATATGATCCATGATTTAATTCCCTTGAAGGAGGAAAAATGAAAAAACTAATCACACTAGCGATTTTAGCGTTGATGCCAATGGGCTTAGCACATGCCGAAGCCATTCCTGGTAAGCCAGCCCCTGCATTTGAAGTCAAAGATGCTAACGGCAAAACGCGCACCCTGTCTGAAAACAAAGGCAAATGGGTTGTCCTTGAATGGTTTAACAAAGACTGCCCTTACGTAAAAAAGCATTACGACAGCAACAACATGCAGGGCTTACAAAAGAACTACACCGGTAAGGGCGTTATTTGGTATACGGTCGTTTCTTCAGCAAAAGGCAAACAAGGTCACCAATCACCAGCAGATACTTTAAAAACGGCGACTGAAAAAAAGGCGGCCGCTTCGGCTATCTTGCTTGATGAATCAGGTGTGATGGGGAAAGCTTACGGAGCTAAAACAACTCCGCACATGTACGTGATCGACCCAAGCGGAAATGTCGTTTATGCCGGTGGAATTGATAATAATGATTCTTCAGATCCTAAAGTGATCCCAGCTTCGACAAACTATGTTTCGGCCGCACTTGATGCGGGCATGGCCAATAAAAAGATCGAAGTATCTTCAGCGCGCCCTTATGGTTGCTCGGTAAAATATCAGTAGAATAAAGAATAGTGTCACTGTTAACACATGAAAGCCGATAAGGAAATCTTGTCGGCCTTACCAGGAGGCCTCCATGAGAAGAATTATCGGCTCAGTTTTTTTATCACTCGACGGCGTTATGCAAGCTCCAGGAGGTCCTACTGAAGATCCAAGGGGAGGATTTAAATTTGGTGGATGGATTCCGCCACATTCTGACGATATCACCGGTAATGCCATTGGGAAAATTATCATGGGTGAATATGATCTTCTTTTGGGAAAAAAGACTTACGAAATTTTTGCGGCTTACTGGCCCTACTTTGGCGATGATAATCCGGTGGCGCGTCCGTTTAATCGCACCAAGAAATATGTTTTAACCTCGAGTAACGACACGCTTGATTGGAATAATAGCCATCGTGTGGCAAGTATCGAAGAGCTAAAAAAATCAAATCTGGCAGCGGGCCAGATCTTTTAATTCAAGGAAGCTCAACCCTTTATCCACAGCTTTTCGCTGAAAATTTAGTAGATCGTTTAACGATTCTGACTTTCCCTGTGGTTTTAGGAAAAGGACGACGTCTTTTTGGTGAAGGCACGCCACCTTTTGCAATGAAGATGGTGAACTCTGAAGTCTCAACGACAGGTGTGACCATTGCGACTTATGAACCTTCCGGAAATGTTCCTGTTGGTACTTTCTTAGAAGATACACCCAGTGAAGCAGAGCTTAAACGTCGTGAACGTTGGGCGCAGGAAGGTTAGACCTTTAAATCCATGGATAGCGTGAACTGACGTCGAGCCTCATCAAAGCTTTCGGTTTCAAAGCCTAAAGATTTGTAAAGAGATCTTGCGATGGCGTTGTCTTCAAAGACGCAGATTTTTGCGGTTTTTATACCGAGCTCAGCCAAGCGCTGCGCGCATAGATTCAGGACGTGACGACCGATCCCTTGGTTGCGGAATTCAGGCTCTAAAAAAATATCCATCCCGAAGGCCGATTTATTGTCGTTATTCAGTTGGAACCAAACGAAGCCCACTTTTTTATTGTTCTGTGTGACCATCAACCAATGATCTGCCTCAGACCGGAGAATAGGTGGACCGCCCATTTGTTTTCTAAGTTCTTCAGCTGATTGACCTGATGATTTCGCCATTCCAAGGATGAAGTTCTCATATGAAAATCGGGCTAGATCTAAAAATTCTTGCTCTGAAGGTTCGCGCACAACAATGCTTTCAATCATGGATCTATTTTTAAACGATTTCGGCCTTTGATGCCCCATGTTTTTGACTATTTAAGGTGCATTACAACGCGGAACATCTTAAAGCTGAGGAATGAAATCAGAATTAAATGACCGCGTTCCCTTAAGACAGCTTATCGTGTTTGGTGCGGGGGGTTTGATCCCCATTGCGTTATTCAATATTGCCGGACAGCTTATTGGTCTTATTGGAAATATCAGTTTAGGTTTAAGCGCTTTCTGGCTGGGTGTGATTTTAATTATTCCCAGAGTTTGGGATGCGGTTTCTGATCCTATCGTAGGCCATCTTTCGGACAACACGCGCACTCGCTGGGGACGCAGACGTCCTTACGTTTTAGTCGGTGGAATCTCAGTTGCTTTGAGTTTTGTGATGATGTGGTGGGTGCCCAAACACGAGTCGGTGATTTCTTGGTTTCCGAGCGAGGGTGCTTTTCAATGGTTTCAACTTTCATACATTTTAGTTTCTGTTTTAATTTTCTTTTCGGCTTGTACGGTTTTTGAAATTCCGCATGGTGCTCTGGGGATGGAGATCACTCCGAATTCTCATGAACGCACGCGTTTATTCAGTGCTAAAAGCTTTTTCGGAAATCTTTTTGCGATGGCAACCCCTTGGTTGTTCGCTTTAGCGGGAATGGAAATTTTCAAAGGTCCGGGCGGTTCAGAAGCCGATGGCATGCGCTATGTTTCTATTCTGATCGCGATCTTTTTGATTCCGGCCTCGATTTGGTGGTTCTTGGATTTGAAAGAACCTGAAAACGTTGAAATTAAAACTGTGTCTAACGAAAAACGTTCCAGTTTTTGGGCGGACATGAAGTACATCGTGCAAAATAAAAACTTCATTTACTTGGTTGTGACTGTTTTCACCTTGGCGATGGGCTTTAACTTCGTCAGTCTTTTGAATTATTATATCTCGATATTTTATATTTACGGTGGTGATAAGGCGGCGGCGGGTCCTTTATTGGGGATCAATGGCACAATCTGGGCGATCACGGGTTTACTTGCCGTGTTCCCGCTCAATTGGCTGTCGCCCAAAATGGGTAAGCGCAATACATTGATCCTTTCGATTGCATTGATGGTGTTAGCGCAAGTGGCGAAGATTTTTTGTTACAGCAAAGAATATCCATACCTGATGGTGATTCCGACAATTCTGCTTTCTGCCGGAATGTTATTTTTCTTTACGCTGAGCACTTCAATGCTTGCGGATATCTGTGACGAAGATGATTTGAGATCTGGCAAAAGAGCGGAAGGTTCTTATTATTCAGTTTATTGGTGGTTCATAAAAATGGGATCGGCTTTTGCGAGTCTGGTGACGGGATTGCTGATTATTTTTACCCAATTTGATGAAGCTCAAGTGACGCGTGTGGATGATTTGCGGGGCAGTGTAAATGAAATTCGGGCGGAACTTGGAAAGGCAGAGCCAAGCAAACCCCTGCAAGAATTTTTAGTTAAGGCAGAGCAGAAAGCTGAGGCGCTAAAGCAACATTTAGCGACGGAGTTTCAAGGTGGCGAGTCTTCAAGTACGCACAGAGAACTTTTGTTGCAGAATGTGGATAATATTCAGAATGAGCTAAAAAATTTGAACGCGATGCAGAGAATCGAAAGAATTCCCCCCTCTGTAGATGTGTCTTTAGCGCAACTAACCCAACAAACTCCGCAAAGTCTGTTCATGATGCGCCTTATCGAAATATCGCTTCCGATAATTTTAAGTCTCATCTCTCTTTTATTCGCTTTAAAATATCCACTGACCAATCAGCGTTGCGAAGAAATTCAAGAGGCGCTTAAAAAAAGGAACGCCGGGCTCCCGCAGCCAAGCCATTAAACTTTTGAAAGATGCTTGGGGATGAGCTAGATTGTTGGCTCTACATGAGTTTAAAGCGAGCGTTCCTTAGCAGTTTAGTTTCTCTGGCGATGGTTTTGTCATCAACGACAGGTTATGGAAAGACAGCAGAAATGACTGTTGTGGGCCGAACTCCGCTTTTGACTCCTGTGAATAGACCGCTGACTTTAGATCGTTTATCCCGTGATACATTTAGATATTTCTGGGAAACCACGGACGCGAAGACGGGTTTGGCTCCGGATCGTTTTCCTTCAAGTTCTCCGGCTAGTATTGCCGCAGTTGGTTTCGCCCTGACGGCTTACGCTATTGGCGTTGAAAACGAATACATCACCCGCAAGCAAGCCGTTGATAGAACGCTGGCGACATTGCGTTTCTTTTGGAAGCTTCCAATGGGCCCACAAAAAACAGGCGTGGCCGGCTATCAAGGTTTTTATTATCATTTTCTTTCCATGAAAGATGGAACTCGCGCCACGGAATGGGAGATTGAACTTTCCACAGTGGACACGGCCTTGCTTTTAGGTGGTGTTTTATTTGCGCAAAGTTATTACAGCAAAGCGAATAAAAAAGAGACTGAGATTCGTAACCTTGCCGATAAAATTTATAAACGAGTCAATTGGCAGTGGGCTCAGCATCGTCATCCAGTGATCAGTCTTGGTTGGTTCCCCGGTGAAAAAGGTTTTATCGCCTATGACTGGGTTGGATACAACGAAGCGATGCTAGTTTATATTTTGGGTTTAGGTTCGCCGACGTTTCCTTTAAAGCCAGACTCGTGGCATGCATGGACGGATCATTATAAAGATGATTGGGGCATGGATAACGGAATTGAATACCTGACGTTCTATGCAATGTTTGGTCATCAATATACGCATGTGTGGGTTGATTTCCGCGATATTCAAGATGATTTCATGAAGAGTAAGAACAGCAATTATTTCTTAAACTCTAAAAAGGCGGCCTATGCGCAAAGACAGTACGCGATCACCAACAAAGCAGGTTGGGATGGGTACGGTGAAAATCAGTGGGGCTTAACGGCTAGCGATGGGCCGGGTAAGTTTTCTAAAGTAGTGAATGGCAAAAAGCGTGAGTTTAAAGGTTATTTCGCCCGTGGTGTTGGGATCAACTATGCTTACGACGATGGAACTTTGGCGCCGACGGCTCTTTTAGGCTCGTTGCCTTTTGCTCCTGAAATTGTGATGCCCGCGATTCAAACTACGTATGAAAAATACGGTAAATATCTGTATACAGATTATGGGTTTTTGGACGCTTACAATCCCACCTTTCAATTTCCGGTAACTTCCAAGACCGGTAAGGTGATTCCGGATGTGGGCTGGATTGCAAAGGACTATATTGGTATTGATCAAGGTCCGATCTTAGCAATGACCGAAAACTATCGCACAGGTTTTGTGTGGGAAGTGATGCGCAAAAATAAATACATAAAGCTTGGCTTACAAAGAGCGGGTTTTACTGGTGGCTGGCTGGGTGCAGAGAAAAAAAATACGGGCGTTGCCTCATCTTCAACGATGACCACAAACACGCCTGACCCAAAGACGGATAAAGAGCGCAAACCTGCTTCGAACTAAGTGTCTTTTAAGCCGCCAAACATCTTTGGCGCGCTTGTTTTTGATCGAGTGATTTTTTTAATTTCGGATTCAAGTTTTAAAGCGATATTTCCGGCTTCGGATTTTACTAAATACGCGGGCTTTTCGGCGGACCCGTGACGCGTGATCTTTTTGCCTTTGATCGTTTTCGTGATGGATTCTTTATAGACCTCTTCGACTGTGCCTAAGACGGCTCTGCCTAAATAATTCCATTGGACTTTGTCATGTTTTTTAAAGTGTGACGCCATAACTCTTTATATCTTAATATAGGATCAAGCGTGAGCATTTAAGTATTTTTACATAAGGACTTCGCATGAGAATTCGCCAGATGGGTTTTTCTTCAAGATTAAAAGCTCACCGCCATATTCTAACGTTAGAAACATTAAAATTCATCGTCGAATTTTTGGAAGACCGCAATGCCACCCAAGCCGCCTTACGATCCGGTATTCCTCCGACTTATGCTTCAAGACAAGGGCAGTGGCTAAAAAAGCTTCCGATGGTTGTGGCGGCGTTAGAAAAAGATTTAGATGAATACGATATCCAAGCCTTACAAAAAAAGGTGCGCGAAATAAACTTACGCATGAATGAATGCGCCAGCATTTTGGGATTAGATGAAGGCTCAGAAATAGAAGAAGATTAAGGGCCGGTCGCTGGTACCACAGGCATATTTGCCGGAGAGGCGTCAGGAGCAACCGCCGTATTAGGATTAAAAATCAGCGGGTACACAACGACCGTAATTCCGAACACCACCACTAAAATCACCGCCGTTAATGCCATCGTTTTTCTTGTCATCATCGTTCATTCCTTTTGTTGAGGGATCGTCATTGCAAAGGATGTACAAGGGTATTTTGGGTTCAAGGGCTTATATAAAAGAATTGATTCCTCAAAGAGCTGGAGAATTGCCCATGCTTTGGGAAAAAAGCCTCAAAGGTTTTTCGTCCTTTTAAGTCCAGTCGGATTGACTAAAATAGATATGTAAATTATATGTAAATAATGACTGCAGTCAAATGGGAAAATCTCAAATCCAAGCTTTCTATTCTGGCCGATGCGGCTAAATACGACGCCTCTTGCTCAAGCAGTGGCTCGCAAAGAAAGCGCGAAAAAGACGGGATGGGAAATGTTGAAGGCATGGGGATTTGTCACAGCTATGCTCCGGATGGTCGCTGTATTAGTTTATTAAAAATCCTGATGACCAACTACTGCATCTTTGATTGCAAATATTGTATCAACCGTGTTTCTAGCGACGTGAAGCGTGCGCGCTTTACGCCTGAAGAAATTGTTCAGCTTACTTTAGAATTCTATCGCCGCAATTATATTGAGGGTTTGTTTTTAAGTTCCGGCATCATCAATAGCTCTGACGAAACGATGGAGCAACTTATCCAAGTGGCGAAATCTTTACGCTTAGATCATAAATTCCAAGGATACATTCATTTAAAAGTCGTCGCCGGTTCTTCAAAAGAATTGATTTTAAAAGCCGGGGAGTGGGCCGATCGTGTCAGTGCGAATATTGAAATGCCCGTGCAAGAAGACCTCAACCTGCTTGCGCCCGCCAAAACCATTCAAGAAGCTACGACGTCAATGGAACAAATTGCGGATCGTGTGGATGAGGCGAAAGAAGATCAAAAATATTCTCCATTTAAAGCACCCAAGTTTGCGCCTGCGGGACAAACGACGCAGATGATTGTGGGCGCGACGGAAAGCACGGATTCGGTGATCTTAAAACAATCGCAAGATCTGTATCAGAAATATTCTTTACGTCGTGTGTATTATTCTGCTTATAGTCCAATTCCGCATGCCGATGCTTTTTTGCCTCGAGGCGAGCCATCACTGGTGCGAGAAAATCGACTGTATCAAGCAGATTGGCTGGTCCGCTTTTATAAATTTGATGCTAAGGAATTAACAAGCACCGAGGCGCCGAACTTACCGTTAGATATTGATCCGAAGACGGCGTGGGCTTTGCGCAATCGCAGCTCGTTTCCGATAAACGTGAATACAGCTTCGCGAGAGGAACTTTTGCGTATCCCGGGCTTTGGTGTAAAAAATGTCGAGCGAATTTTACAGATGCGGCCGTATCGCAAAATTTCATTAATGGACATTGCAAAACTGCGTATTCCTTTAAAGCGCGCAAAATATTTTATTATTACTTCTGATCATAATCCCGATGTGTTCTTGCTTGATGCCAATAATCTTAAAGATCGTATCAAGCCTGAAGAAAAGCAGATGTCCCTATTTGATTTGAAGGTTTCTGCGGTCTCAGGAGATCTGTGAATTGGAATGAATGGCGGGAAAAGGCCCGCAAACTTCTTAATGAGGGTGTCGCCCCGGCGGAAGCCGTATGGAATGATTCGCCGGAGTTTCAGTTTTCAGTTTTGGAAAGAAAGCCGTTAGAAAAGCCGACGATACCCAAGGAATTTTTAGAAATCGGTCCGTTAATTGCGGCTGCCCGGGATCCCGATCGTTGGGATTTGCTTTACCGAATTGTTTATCGCTTAAATCACGAATCCATTCATTTACTAAATGTGACCGTCGATAACGATGTTAAGCGCGCGATGGATTTAGTAAAATCCGTCCGTAAAGACATCCATAAGATGCACGCTTTTGTGCGATTTAAAAAAATAGACATCGACGGACAAGAAACCTATATCGCCTGGCATAAACCAGAACACCTGACTATTGAACTGGGCACTCCTTTTTTTGCCCGACGATTTGGGGATAAACCGTGGTCTATCTTTTCGCCAGATGCTTCAGCCCACTGGGATCTAAAAGAATTAACATTTGGTCCCGGCATGGCTGAACATGAATTCACTCATCAAGATGAATTCGACGAAGTTTGGAAAACCTATTATAAATCTATTTTTAATCCCGCACGCTTAAACCTTAAGATGATGCGACAAGAGATGTCGCCGAAATACTGGTCCAGCATGCCTGAGACGGCTTTAATCCATGAACTGGTGCGCGAAACCCCACAGCGCTTACAAAAGATGGCGGCCGCCCCGCAGGTGCGGGCGGAAGTTCCGGCAAAACTTGGTTTACGTGATTTAAAATCTTTGGCCTCTAATTGCACGACATGTCCCTGGGCTAAAAGCTCAACGCAAACCGTATTCGGCGAAGGAGATTCACAGGCAAGGCTGATGGTCGTCGGTGAACAACCCGGATCAGAAGAGGACCTAGCAGGACATGCCTTTATCGGTCCCGCCGGAAAAGTGTTGGCAGATATCCTGAATGATCTGGGAATTAAGCGCGAGGAAATTTATATCACAAACGCCGTGAAACATTTTAAGTGGACGCCGAGTGATGACGGCAAGGCACGTATTCATAAAAAACCAAGTGGTGGTGATATGCATGCCTGTAAGCCCTGGCTAGAAGCAGAAATTGCAGCGATCCGGCCTAAAGTGATCATTGCTTTAGGGGTGACGGCGGCAACTTCTATTTTAGGTCGTCTGGTGAAAATCGGCGAGGAGAGGGAGCGAAATATCACGAACAACGCTTTAGCTGAAAACGTGATCGTGTCCTGGCATCCGTCATCAATTTTAAGAGCATTTAATCAAGAAGACCGCGATCAGAAGATCGCGGAGCTAAGAAGTGATTTGCTAAGAGCATTTAAGCTCAGTGCTCTTTAGATTTTTTGAATGTGCTCTGAAAGCTTTTGTTCGCGTTCAAAGATTTTTTTAACTAAATCATCAACCGATTTTTCAAAATCGTTCTGATCACCGGGCGCCACCGTAGTTTTAATCGTCTTAGCTCGGTGGCGAAGGTCCATTTCAATTTTGGCAGCGTTGAAATAACGGCTCTTCATATCCTTCAGCTGATTTTTATATTCCTGTCCGTAAACGGCATCATCTAAAATAAATCGGATCAAAGGCCATTTATCTTTTACTTCTGCGCGATCAAAGGTGACGGAGATCTTAAAATAGCTGCCCGGGGGTTTGCCACCACCACCCGGAGGGGGAGCAGGATTTGGCATCGGCGGTGGATCTTTGGGCGGATTGTTGGGCGGGGCCCCGAATCCCGCACCCAAGATCAGATTATGATCCCAGCTAATCCAGTGTAATTTTCCGTCTTTGTTATAAAGATAAAAGTTGTGAGTCATGTTGCCATAAGTGTCCCAGTGCTCAAGAACGGCACTCATCGCCAGCCATTTTAGAAATTCTTTAACTTCAAAGCGCGACTCAAGATCGGCGCGCCATGCGGTCGGCCGCGCTAAACGATCTGGGCTGTGAAGTGTATTATAAAGTCCGATGATATCGCTGAAATCGTTTTCTTTTTTGTTATTTTCTTTTTGAAAAGCGGTCTTAATTTGATCGATTGTAACACCTTTGGCTAAGGTGACACCTCGGCCGTCACCTTCATAGATGTTACCTTTGTCTTCGCCAAAGAAATTTCCCACCACGGTGTCGTTCGTCACTTCAATAGAAGTATAAATGCCGTAATCTTTGGCGCCGTTGCCATAATCCACCGTCATACGGTAAAGGGCGGTGTGTGAAGCAGGCAAACCCATGTCGCTTAATAAACGATAAGCCAAGGGCTCACGCATCAAGGTGTTGTCAGCAAAGTTATTTGAAAGGGAAAGTTCGGTAAACCCGTAAAACTTTCTTTTCTTTTCAAATTTTGAAAAGTCGATTTTAAAAGGCAATTTATGACTTCCGCGCATCCAAGGAAACATCAATGAAGAGTTGCCTTTATAACGAACGGCAACGTTATTCCATGTCTGGCCGTTAAATTCAATTTTGGCATTCACCCACATTGGTTTTTCTTTTGAGAACCCAGGGGCGACGGGCTTATCGCCCGGATTCGGGCGAGGAAGAGGTTTCCCTGGTTCGCCATAAAGCTTGCGCATATTATCCTGCATCGCCTCCCAATCTTGTGGTTGGATGATGATTTTAAAATCAACGATCTGGTCGTCAGGAAAAACGATATCATATTCAGGCTTTGCGATGGCCCATGCTTCTACCGACGCTGAAACGAATGCCGGTGACATTAGGAAAGCAAAAATTAAAAAAGAAAGCGTTACAACAGATTTACTCATCGTGTTCCCCTTTATTTGCATCGAGACTAAGTAAATCTGAAAACCGCACCAATCGCAATGTTGACGCAGTGATTAGTTCTAGTTTTTTGAATTATGGAACGAATTTGGAAGCTAGGGACACTCAAGCCTATCAAGGTCTACAGACGGATGATTAATCCAAGAAACACTGGTCATTCCTCGGTCTGAATCATGAATGTTTTCAAGCGAATTTAAAAAGAAATTTGGCCTAAACAGCTGGGAACCTTTTTTGGTGACGGATAGCTCTGGAGTTATGGCGGCGTCTGCCTGAAAAGTATATGAATTTACGTATTCCAAGCCTTCAGTTTCATCAAGGGACGGATCAAGAGTGGCGACACAAGCACCTTGCGTATTACAGCCCTCAAAATTTATTTTTTCGTCGATGAAGGGACGTCCTTGAGTATCTAGCAAGGTGCAGTCGCCGCCGTTGCTTAAAATACCACGGGCAGATCTTTTAAACTTTCCATTTCTGGTTAGCATCAACTTACTATCAGGGCACTGTAAAACAAAATATCCTGCCCCCGAAATCGCAAGGTTGGCCGTGTTTTCGTCCGCTGGTGCATCGATGATATTTCCTTGCTCGCCACTAAATGTTCCTAGCTCCGTTAGGCTGGCACGACGACAATCGATTTCTTTTGTGACATCACCCTCATCAGAATAGTGAACAATCGAATAATATCCATCGGGGCAGGAGGGGGACTTTATCCAAGCCACATTTTTTTCATTCATCCCTAAGAAGGGACTGATCTTACTAACAAACACTTGGATTTTTCCGCTCATCGGAACCGATGTTTTCGCGGATCTTAACTTGCAAAGCAATTCGATTTGATCGGATGTAATTTCAGATTCGTTGTCGTCTTTATTAATATCGTTGTTGCTCTTTGGGGGACTGTTCTTTTGAGTTACTGGCAGAGATGTTACCGCAGTCTGTAAGTTTGCGGGCCAGTCAGCCTTGTTTGACGCGTGCCCCGTAGCGACGGAGACTTCTATTTCTCGGTCGAGGAGAAATAGAAGTAAAACGACAAGAGTGGCAAGTAATATCATGCGTCTGGGGTGTTTCACTTAATAAAGTATATAATCCCAAGAGCGAGGCGGGTATCCCCGACTAGTCTAGATTATTTAACGCCCGCATATTCACGAATCAATCCACCCGCTAGTAAAGCCGCCGATTGGTCTGATCCAGAATTTGATAAGATCGCCAGACCGTATTGGCGTCTGCCAGCGTAAAACACCATCAGGTGATTACGAATCGCGACGTTATAAGAAGCGCCGGTTTCGGGATTTTCCGTGGGACCATCATAGGTTCCGGTTTTTCCGCCCACATAAATACTTGAGGGGATGTACTTAAGTCCACGAGAGGAACCCGTGCGGCATGTATGCATCAGCTTCCACACGATCGAAGCACCGGGGAAGGCATTTCGGTAAAGATCGTAAAGAGTTTCCACGGCTTCGTCAGGCACAAGTTCATTGCCATGTGTACTGCCCCAGTAACCTTGGTACCCACGAGTCAGCTTATAACCCATACGCTGAGTAAAGTTATGGATGTACTCGCGTCCTTTGTTTGAATCCCCGCCGCCGATCTGCGACTGCAGATTGGTCCATGCGGTGTTTGAAGATACCACTAACATATCCGCCATCAATTGCAGCTGTGAACTTGAAATGCTGCCGTTTTGTTTATCAACTAGGGCTGATCCCACATAGATTTTAGAACTGGAAGCGCCGAAAAGTTTTTTATGAGACGAAAGACTTTTAGCAATGACTTGATGAGAACTTAAATCCATCAAAGTCCATTGCACTTTGTGTTTCGGATCTGTTTGAGTGGCTGTCTTTAAAGCTTGATAGTCTGCTTTCAAGGCGGCGGTAAAAGTATTGCCGGATCCGCGCGTGAGAGTCAGCTTTGTACCATTGACGGAAATGCTACTAAGATCTTTTCCGTTAGGTAGTTTAGAAAACTGAGAATCTAAAACAGGATTAGAATAATCAACGGGATTTAGGCCCACCGGATCTTCTGCGTCGGGATCTGTCGGGGTTGGATTGTTTGTTCCTTGGTCAGTATTATCGTTGCCGTTTTCAATTTGAGTTAATTCATCGGTAGGGACTTCAAAGTTTTTTCCGCAACCGATCACCGATACAGAAAGAGTAAATACGAAAAGAGACAGAAGTCGGGTGGCTCTAGCCATCAGGCACCTCGTTTATTTGCTTTTCGACATATACTAGATGACGCAAAAGCAATGCGGGGCCTAAGCAGTATTTTCTGGACCAAATCTTAGACATAGAGCCAGGAAACTGGCTCGGGGTGCGGATCTTACGGTGGTTAAAAAATGAGAATCACTAGTGACAGATTATTTTTTGATGTCCATTTCGTCTTCAAGATTGCGAATGGCCTTAACGATATCTAAAAACTTTTTTCCAAATTCAGTATAGACATATTCCACTCGTGGTGGAACTTCCGGATGTTCCACTTTATCGATGACTTGATATTTCTGCAGTTTGCGAAGTCTTTCATTTAAAACTTTTGTGGTTAATCCGTCTTGTTCTCGCACCATCGCGCCGGGACGATTAATACCTTTATCGATCATATCTAATATCGACATGGACCATTTGCAGCCCACGATATCCTCGACTAGAAACTTCACGTCATATTTTTTTTCGTCCATAAGATCTCCAAGATGTACCGTTAAGTACCTACCACACCATTTTGTAACCACTTGTTATCGTTTGTTATTTTGAAATAATCAAACACAACAAAGGAGGAGCCAATGAAAGCTCAACAACTACAAGTAAGCCAGTGGCTCAACACTTCACCAGATTATCACCTGGATGTTGAGGCGCCAAGAATCAAAGTCATTCATGCCTTTCAGATGTTGTGTCCGGGCTGTGTATATCACGGGGTGCCACAAACCATGGAAATTTTTGAACGACTTAAAGGTTTATCTGTCGACGTAGTGGGTCTGCACACAGTTTTTGAAAACCATCATGCGATGGGGCCAGAGGCTTTAAAAGTTTTTATCAAAGAATGGCGAATTCCATTTCCGGTCGGAGTGGATGAACACCGCGAAGGCGAGTGGATGCCGCTGACGATGAAAGCTTACGACATGCAAGGCACGCCGACGACGATCATCATTGATCAAAACGGTGAAATCGTTCTGCAGCATTTTGGAATTTTAGATACAGAAAAATTAATCGAGTTTGTGAGTAGTTTAGCAACCCAGACTCAAACAACCAAACAGGCCTAAGGAGGTCATTATGTCTTATATCAACCTAAAATCACCGCAAGAAACAACGGGCTCGCACAAAAAAATGTTCGACCAGATTGAAAAAGGCTTCGGTAAAGTGCCGAACATGTTCTTAGCGATCGGAAATTCCCCCGCTGCTCTTGAAAGCATGTGGGCATCATTCGGGGCTTTGAGCAAAGGGAAATTGGGAGCGAAGCTGGGTGAAAAGATTGCGGTGCTTGTTGCAGATATCAATCGCTGTGAATACTGCTTAGCTGCGCACACCGTGCTTGGCCAGGGTGCCGGTAATACCGCAGCCGAAATGACCGCCGCACAAGCCGGTGAGTCGAGTGACCCACGCACTCAAGCGGCGTTAAACTTTGCAGCTCGTCTTGTGAAAGCTCGCGGTCAGGTTTCTAAATCTGACATCGCTGACGTAAAAGCAGCCGGTTTTTCAGAAGAAGAAATCGCAGAGATCTTGGCGCACGTGGCATTAAACACATTCACAAACTACACCAATGTGGCGTTTGATGTGCCGGTGGATTTCCCGGCGGTGCCGTTAAGAAAATAAATAAAAAGGGGAGGTGCAAAACCTCCCTTTTTTATTACCCGCGATGTCGGGATTCGATAATGACTTTAGTTTCGGCTAAACGCTCGATGGCATCATTGATTAAAGAAAGATTCTTTCCATCAAGGTTTGCGTCCCATTCATCTAAAATGATGTATTTCACGGAATCGAGTTTTTCGATCTTTTGAAATACGGCGAGCAAGCGATTGCCATCAGAATGATCTAAGAAATCAATGGAGAACGAAAGGTCTTCATAGTTTGTCGGCAACATAAAAGAGCTATCTCCTGTTTTTTCTTTCAAGACAGAAAGCAAAGTCGACTTTCCAGCTCCATTAGGTCCACGCAAAGTACGACGACCTTTAGCGGAGTCTTGAATATTTTTGAAAAAGAAATCAGCCGTAGATAGTGGGATTTCGTTTTTCCTTTCAGTTAAGGAAAGCTCTGGAATTTGTACATAGCTTAAGGAATCTTTTGTGCCACTATTTGAAAGTAAGGTTTCCTCTAGGGTTTTCAACTGATTGCGCACACCATTCCAACTTAGAGTTAAGTTAAAAAAGGAAAAGATGCTTTGGATGATCTGAAGCTGGCGAGGCATAGTGATAAATAAAGCCGCAATCGCGGGGATGTTTTGCTGGTTTTCCCACAAAAAGATGCCATTTCCTAGGGCCACAATTAAAAGGGCTACGCATACGGTGATGCTAGAAATCACTGAACGAGTGATATCATAACTTGCAGCGGCCTTTCGTGATTGACGAAAGCGCTCTGAAAAAAGCTGATGCCAATTTTCAAAATTAAATCTATTTCCGATAAAAATATTCTGCCACGCTGACAACATCGAACTTGATAAGGCGTTGCGGCTGTCCTGCATAGCTAAAGAAGACTTGCTGATAAATCCGCGTGAGAGATAATTGACTCCCACCAGTATGGCACCCGCGGCGGCGTACCATCCCATAATGCGAGAATCCAAAGCCCAGGCAATGACCATGATATTGAAAAGCGAGTTCAAAAGTGTCGAGATAAGCTGATAAAGTAAACCCGTTGCCCCATCAAATACCGCAAAACTTTCATTAGTTAGCCAAGATTCCTTAGTGACCTTATTCCTGGCATGACCCCAGGTGGTCCTTCCTTTGTTGTGATCGATAAATGAATTTACAAATTTTTCGATCGAACTTAAGCGCCATCTTTGCAAGTACGCCATGGACAGTGTGTTTGGCAGATACACCAAAACCAAGCTGATCACAAAAGCGCTGATATACTGAATTCCTTGCTGCAGGTCGCCTGCGGTCACCATCTGGATTGATTTAACAATCAGATATGTTGAAGCCGCAACGACCAGTTGCTGTAAAACAGACCAAACTGTCGAAATCACGGCATCACGATTTAAAAGGCATGAATAAATATTAAACCTTTTCATTTGCGAACTCCGCCATTCCAAAAATATCTAGATAACCTTCCGCCACTGCTTGGTCACCAGAATCAAGTTTTGTTAAAAACGACTTAAGGCCGCTACTGATTCTTTCTGGATTTACGGTATTTCCTAATTGAGAAATCACTTTTTGTAAATTGCCTAGATTGCAGCTTGCAGAAACTGCAAAGGCGGCGAGCTTTTCATCGTAATTTAAGTCGGAGGTTTCATTTGCTTTTGTCTTAAAGAAATCAATACCGTTGTTTAGGACAACACTGTCTACAAGCTTCTTTTCTAAAGAGCCTTTGTCTGCGTAGTTCTGAAGAATATCGCTATAGTCTTCTTGTAAAAGCAAAGAGCCAAGTTTTATAAGCATAAAGAAATTTTCACTTAAGCTTTGCGTGTCTAAGAACTTTTCTAAGTTCATGCGAAATTCTTTAGAAGCTTTTCTGGATAAAAGGCCCAAGGCGGTTAGTTTTTTGCGCTGGATATCGTTAGACACATAGTAATGAGCCGCTAGGGTTGGGAAATAGTTTGATTGAGCTCCGTATCGTGGTGTTGCAATCGTGCGGATCAGAAGACTTGTCGTCGGTTCACCAATGTGGAAAACACTGTGGGGATCTACGTCGCCGGGACGCACGATAGATCGTCCGCCTTCTTTCCAGATTTCAGACTCACGCACGTTAAGACTTCCAAATCGCAATGCACCGGTTTCTTGTTCTGCTTTGAAATCATAAACGACGTTTAAGGCATCACCCTTAAGCTGAAATTGAACGGCAGAAAAATCATGGTCGTGCACATTCACGTGGCCACCCCACCAATTTAGGATCTCGATCATGAATCGGCCATTATGAAAGATTTGGACATACAGATCTGAAAATGTAGAGCGTTGCTGTTGAAAGCGAACACCCGGCATATCTAAAAGCTTAAGCTGGTTAGAGACTTCGCCCAAAGCAGAAAGATCTAAAGAGCTTGTTTCTTTCCAAACAACTTCGGGAAAATGGTCAGTGGAATAATTGATCTTTTGCCATTTGCTTTCAATGCGGGACATGGTCGATTCGATTTCTTTATATAACTTTTCCATTTTACATAGCCTCATAAATCTTTAATTGCTCTTTTGCTAACTGAACCAGCTCGATTGCCCGAGGTTTGCAGACCTCATGAAGGCGAGGGTGTTCTAAGACAGACTGAATAGAGGCTGAGATATTTTTCACCAGTTCTTGAGAACTTGGATGTAAAAGTTTTTGCCCCGGTTCAGTGGGTAAGAACTCTTTTCGCGTGTATAACAGCTCCATGGAAACGATAATGCTGTGAATGACTTTATCCATAGGGCGTTGACGTTTTAAGATGGAAGATTGGGCCCAAAATTCTTGTTTAGTGATATTGTAATAGTTAAAATGTTCGTTATTAAGTTCATCTAAAAACACTAGAGTGTGGGTGAGTTCATGAATCAACATTTCTAAAACATTTTGTTCTGAAATTTCGGGACGTAGGTTAAGCCAGATCAGACCAATGCAACGATTGGTTGTACCTCCGTGGGCGCTAAATCCTTCAGAGTTGCGATTTGAATTACAAAGGACAACGGCATGAACAGCTAAGTCAAAAAGTTCAGCTAGATCTGGGCGGATGATTTTAAGTTGTGCTAAACTGCGCTGAACTAGTTCCGCGTTAGCCAAAAGCAGATCTTTCGAGTAATTGTCTCCAACCATACGCTCTTGATTAAGGTCATCGATAATGCTTGCGGAAAAAGCAGAGGCAAATTGGTTAGAACGAGTTAAATCGCGAACCACGATTTCGGGGTCATTTAAAATCGGGAATTCAGAATGAACAGATTTTAAATAGTTTACGTAAGAGGGCTTTAGATCTTGCATCTTTTCGATGTCGGTATCACCAACAAACGGAGCTGCAAGTTTATAGATATTTTCAATACTTGTTTCGATTCCAAACATTCCGTACATAAAAACTCCTTTAAAGGGTGCGCCCCCGGGGAGGCTGGCGCCCCCGAAGAAAAAACTAATCAAATGCGATCATGTTCATTTGAGTATTGCCAACTCCACCCAATTCAAAATGGCCTTGGGCTTTCTTTTGAGTCGACTTGATTTGCTTTTTCGTTACTGAACGAACGATTTTCTGAATGTTCATGGTTACTCCTTTGTGGACCCAGAAATTTGGGCTCGCGGACACATAGTTCAAATCCAGGACCAGAAAATTCTGACCTATAAACGAATTAAATGGGGTTTGGGGCTAAATTCTGATCCGGTTTCTCGGAAATCGGACACGGGGGCTGACTTCATCCTAAAGCTTCGTTTATCGTTAGACCTTAAGGAGCGACAGGTATGAGCGACACAAATCCTAAAGTAGACGCGTTTATTAAGAGCCAAAAGGCATGGACTGCCGAAATCAAATCACTAAGACAAATTGCTTTAGATAGTGGACTGCAAGAAGACTTTAAATGGAGTCTGCCTTGTTACTCGCATGATGGGCAAAACATCGCGATCATCCAGAACTTTAAAAACTTTTGTGCGCTGATGTTTTTTAAAGGACATCTTTTAAAAGATTCTAAGGGCCTATTAAAGGCTCCGGGTGAAAACTCACAAACGGCTCGAAGATTTGAATTCACAAGTGCTGCGGAAATTTCAAAACTAAAGACCACAATTAAAGCCTATATCAAAGAAGCGGTGAAGGCTGAATCGTCGCCTGCGGCAAAGACCGAAAAAAAAGCGCCAAGGAAACAAGATATCCCGGTCGAGTTTAAAACGAAGCTTGCAAACAATAAGAAATTAAAAGCGGCTTTTGAGGGACTAACACCGGGCCGTCAGCGTTTGTATTTGATGCATTTTGCATCAGCAAAACAAGCAACGACTCGAGTTTCAAGAATTGAAAAGTATATTCCGAAGATCCTTAAAGGTTTAGGAATGAACGATTAGGTTTTGTGAAGAAAATCAAAGTCTCGATCTAAAACGGTTTTGCGACCATCCGCTCGAGCATTGTCAATCGCGCGATCTGTGACCACGCGAACGTATTCAGATAAGACATCCATCACCGAGGCAGAGGTATTAAAATCAGATCTTGCCGTCACATACTCTTTTAATCTTGAAGCAATAATCAAAACATCTTTAGGAACGGGCTTTGCCCCAGAAAAAGTCGATGTCGAAGCTCCTGCAACGGGCGCAGGCTTAATCAAAGTGCGTGAAGATGTTTCGGTGGCTGATTTTGGAGCCATTTTTTCAATAGCACCCGCTTGACGATGTCGGGCGCCAGGTAAGTGGGCATCAAAGCACGAAATGCTGCAGAATACGTAACCGGTGCGTTCACCATTGCAGGTAGAAACGCTGCAAACATAATATCTAGCGCCAAAGCCGATGGGTTTTTTGCAGGTGCTGCACTTCTTCCAAAAGTTTGCGTCAGTCATATTCATTTTAGTCCTCACTTCTGATGTTCGGTTATTTCATCATAATACACACTTCATTCAAGCGCTTTTTTGGTGTAGGTTTAAGGCTCTTAAAAAAGGAATGAGCATGTTTGGTTCTGCGGACTGGATTTCCCTTGGAAATACTGAAGAATTGGTAAAAGAGCTTGAGACCACGGGTTTTCTTAAAGAAGTGACCTTGCAGGAAAAAAGAATCGTTATTTCTTACCATGAAGGTCAATTCGGAGCTGTCCACGCGCGTTGCAATCATATGGGTGGGCCTTTAGCAAAAGGCAAACTGAAAAAAGGCTGCATGGAGTGCCCATGGCATTATTGGGAATTTCATCATCAATCCGGTGAGGCAATGAATCGTGCTCACGAGCCTCTTGCTTCCCACGGTGGAAAACTTTCCACTTATCCGTTGAAAATTGAATCAGGAATTTTGTACATCAATGTGGCCGGGGAAACTGAAAGAATCAAACCGCATTATAATCCGATGCAAGATGTGGCTCGCGAGCCGAAACGCGCGCCGGGGCCGATTCGCGTTTTGGGAATTTCAACAACGGCGATGGATAAAGAACATCCACGCTATTCAACTTCTGAAGAGCTATTAAAAAGCACGCTAAAGAAAGCCGAGACAGAATTAGGGTTGGAAACTCAATTCTTAGCTTTGTCGGAGCTTAACTTCAGGCATTGTGAAGGGTTTTATTCAAAATCAGAAAAAGCCTGCACGTGGCCCTGTTCGATCACGAAGATGGATCCGAAAGATGAAATGGTAAAAATCTATGAAGGCCTTGTTCATTGGGCCGATGTAGTTTTGCTTGCAAGCCCCATTCGTTGGGGATCCGCAAGTTCGCTGTACTATAAAATGGCAGAGCGCCTAAATGCCGTTCAAAACCAAATCACTTTACGCGATCGAGTGCTTATAAAAGATAAAGTGGCGGGGTTTATTATCACCGGTGGGCAAGATAATATTCAGGCCGTGGCCGGTCATATGTTGATGTTCTTTGGAGAGTTAGGATTTATCTCTCCCCCATTTCCATTTGTGGCGCATTCTTTGGGATGGTCGTCAGAAGACATGGAAGCGAACATGGATATCGTGCAAAAGAGTGAATACTTGCATAACCAATCTTATGAACTTCTGCAAAGATCCGTCGATCTTTCGCGACGGACCTTAAATTTAATTTAAAATTATGTAAACGCGCTCATCCCGGTGATCGCGCGTCCAACAACAAGACTGTTAATTTGCTTTGTGCCTTCGTAAGAGTACAAAGCCTCAGCATCCCCCAGGAATCGCGCGACTTTATTAGAAATCAAGATGCCATTTGCACCCATCAGTTCTCGCGACATGCTGGTCACTTGCCGACAGCTCACGGTACAGAAAACCTTAGCTAATGAAGCGCGCTCATCAGAAAGCTGACCTTGATCTTGCAACTGACTTAAACGCGACACCATACACTGCATCGCCGTTATTTGTGAAAGCATCTGCGCTAGCATATCTTGAGTCATTTGAAAGCCCGCGATCGGGCGTCCAAATTGCTCCCGCTTTAAAGTATAATCCAAAGTGCTTTCATAGGCTCCGCGCGCGCAACCCACGGCTTGCCACGCCACGCCGGCGCGAGTTTTCTTTAAAACTTCGGCGGTGTTACGGAATGAATCTGCTTTTTGCAAGCGACGCTCTTCTTTGACTTTGACATCTTTTAACGTGATCAAAGCATTTTGCACAATTCGTAAGGCCATTTTATCTTCGATTTTCTCGGTCGTCAGCCCGGGTGTTAAACGATCAACGATAAATCCTTTCACTTGATTGTCTTCTTCGTCGCGGGCCCAAACAATAATGTAATCAGCAAACGTGGCATTTCCGATCCACTTCTTTTCACCATTGATAACCCAAGTATCGCCCTGGCGTTTGCAAGTCGTTTTAAGACTTGAGGATGCGGCGGAGCCCACATCAGGTTCTGTCAGAGCAAAAGCGCCGATTTTTTCTAATCTTGCCATGGGCGGAAGAAATTCTTTACGTTGTTCGTCAGAGCCGCAGATGTCAATAGAGTTCATCGCCAGTCCGCTATGCACACCAAAGAAAGTACAAGTCGAAACATCCACGCGCGCAATTTCAGCACCGACCATGCCCTCTAAAATATTGGATCTTTCTTGGCCGCCAAATTTTTTATCTAAGGTCATGCCGCAGATATTTAATTTTTTAAATCCTTCGATGATCTCAAACGGAAATTCCCCGTTCATCCAGTATTCCGTCGTCAGGGGCTCTACTTTTGAAGTCATAAATGCGCGAACTTCATCCAAGGTTTTTTGTTCGTCGGGTGTCAGAAGATCTTTGACGTCGTAAAAGTCAGCATTGATAGGCGGACGCTTGGGGTTTTTTCTTTTTTTAATTTTTCGGGCTTGATCTAAAAGAAGTAAAATATCTTCAGGACCCATGTCGCGAATGAATGATAAGACGTGGGGCAGGCTTCCTAGTTTAAATAAATCAGATTTTCTTTTTTTCTCTGCCTGTTCAAAGGCGTCTTTCATTTTTTCTGAAAGTGATTCCCAAAAATTTTCCATTTAGACCTCTTATGAAATAGATATATCTATTGAGTCTCCTCTTTGGGTGGAAGAGACTCAAGAGTTTAGTCTTTGTTAGAATGCGGGAGTGTAGGTAATTACGATGAGGCCCCCTGAGGAGTTTCCGCCGGCAGTACGACCCGCGCCACATGCAGCACCATATCCACCTGCGTTGCCTCCTGCACTGGAGCTGCTGCCACCACCTCCGCCACCACTTCCAGGTCCATAATTTACACCTGATACGGTCCAGACAGTTTCTTGGCTTCCCGCGCTCCCAGCACCGTTACAGCCACCACCACCGCCGCCACCTGTTCCGGCAGTGCAGCTTGCTCCGGTACCGCCAGATCCTCCGCCCGTTCCTAAACGATTTGCACCACCGGCTCCGCCGACTCCAGACGACGCTGCTGATCCTGCGCTTCCTGAGTTCGCAGCTCCACCACCACCGCCGGCACCCGAGGCGCCATTTCCTCCGGCAGCACCCGCACCGTTCGGACCAGCGGCGCCACCTCCGCCGCCCCCGGATCCGGTGCCAGCATTACCGCCATTGCCGCCGGAATATTTTGTTGTTCCATAGGAACTTCCCGAAGCCCCTCCCGTTCCTCTTGCAGAGGATGTGGCTCCATTACCGCCTTTAGCCATTAAAGTTGTGGAACTGACAAACCAAGTATCTCCGCCGGCGGTCGCACTCGCGCCACTAGTTCCCGCTGCGCCAACGCTGTAATTGACGGAAGATCCTGGAGTAAGAACAAATCCTGTTGAGCTTGCATAGGCACCACCTCCGCCCGCATACGAAGTGGCAGAACCGGTCGAGGTCTGAAGAGATCCACCACCGCCACCGATCACTTCAACTTTATTTGTGGAGGAAAAGTTTGCCGGAACTGTCCATGTCGATGTGCCAGATGTTAGAACGACAACAACGTCTCCGGTCGCTGTAGCTTCTGGTAATGGCATGAATCCAAATCGGTTTGGAGTGGCATAAACTATGATAGAAAAAAATAAGGAAATTAAAAAAGTACCATAACGATCCATTGTACCCCCAATGTAGCTCCGAGGATATTTTGTCCCGCGGCAGGAAAATTGAAAACTTAAAAAGGTTTTTCTCTACCATGGACTGAATAACTTTTGTTCATCCGGAGTGCTGGGGACGTCGAATTCTAGACAGCTCACGTAATAAGGTGTAAAGTGGGTTCATGGCGACGTCAAAAACAGTCCGCTTGACGGATAAACAATTTGAACTCATTGGAAAGGCTTTGGCCGAGCCTCGTCGTTATATGATTTTAAAACAAATCGGGGCGTGCAAAGGGGACTCTCCTATGCCCTGCAGCGCCCTTCAGGAAGAGCACAACATCAGTGCCGCCACTATGTCTCATCATATTAAGGAACTTGAACACGCGGGTTTAGTGGAAATCACTCGTGAGGGCAAGTCTATGCGTTTATCTGTTCAACGCGAGGTCTTGCACGCGTACCTAGATAAACTTTCAAAAATCTAAATTTCCATAGTCCCCAAAATCTCATGCTTAGCTGCCGAATCGGCGTTTATAGCGAACCTATTGGCTTTAAAACCTTATATTTAGATACTTAGATAATTATCTAAGTGTCACATTGACATCTTTATTTTCATTTCGATATTTGTCTAAGTGTCAAACATAACGCTTGCAGACATCAAGCAAACTAAGGAGCTTAAGATGAAGAAGTTAAACGGAAAAGTCGCAGTGGTGACTGGGGCCTCTAAAGGTATTGGGGCCGCGATTGCAAAAGAATACGCCTCTCAAGGGGCGGCCGTTGTGGTCAATTACTCATCCAGTAAAGAAGACGCCGACAAAGTAGTAAAAGAAATTATCGCCGCTGATGGCAAGGCCATTGCCGTTCAAGGCAGTGTAGCCAAAGAAGAAGATGTAAAACGCATTTTTGCAGAAACCAAAAAAGCTTTCGGAAAGCTTGATGTTCTAGTTAATAACGCGGGCATTTATAAGTTTGGCACTATCGAAGAAGTCACCGAAGAAGAATTCCATCGTCAGTTTAACACCAACGTATTAGGCATTTTACTTTCAACTCGTGAAGCGGTTAAACACTTTTCTGCTGAAGGCGGAAGTATCATCAATGTAAGCTCGGTAGTCAGCACAAGCCCGATGCCGGGGACCGCGATTTATGCTGCCACCAAAGGTGCCGTTGATACCTTGACCATCGGACTTTCTCGCGAACTTGCGGGTCGTAAAATTCGCGTCAACAACATTGCTCCGGGTGGAGTCGATACCGAAGGTGCAAAAACCTTAGGGATGATCGGCAGCGATATGGAAAAACAAATCGTCGCCCAAACTCCGTTGGGTCGTATCGGACAGCCTCAAGATATCGCAAAAATCGCAACTTTCTTGGCCTCTGATGATTCCGCTTGGGTGACCGGTGAACGCATTCAAGGCTCTGGCGGTCTTCGTTAATACTTCAAAAAATTTTTAGAAAGGAGAGGTCCAAGTGGAGCATTTTGTCAGTGAAAATATGGTGGTGCTTTTATTAGCCGCATTTTCAGGCTTGGACCTTTTCCGGCGCGGTTTTTTACAAGTGATGTCCTGGTTTAAAAAAATCAACCTTCTAAAGATTTGTTAGCTTTCATATCAATAGTAGAAGAAAATATTCCTACCGAGATAAGATTGTCGGCATTGTCAAAGATAGGAAAAATTTTAAAGGTGTGGTCTTTGCTTTCAAATGGTTGCGGCGATGTCGTTATCTCGAATTCTTTCATTTTTTCCTTCACAAGGACCACTAAATCTTTAGGAAGATAATCCTCGGCATTTTTTCCGATAAGTGATTCTTTAGAGACACCGAAAGTGTGCGCAAATTTGTTATTGCACTTAGAGATTTTTCCATCTTGATCCTGCACCAATAAATAAAAAGGAGTGGCATCTATGATTTGTTCGACTAACGTGCGAAAGTCTCTTTCAAAAGTGATATCACGAGCCGAAGCAAATCGGACCCCTAGTTCCCGATCCGCAGCTGCACTCCAACTTAGTGTTCTATAACTGCCATCTTTAGTGCGGTAGCGGTTTTCAAAACCTACTTGGCGTAGTCCTAGATTCAGCGCTTCAATGCACTTACGAGTAGATTCCTGATCATCGGGATGGATAAAGTCAAAAAAAGGCGTGGTTAGAAGAGTTTCTTCACTGTGGCCTAGGGCTTTAATAAGTGATGCGCTTACTTTTTTTAAGAAGCCATCGCTGCCGGCGACCGCCATGAGATCACTTGAGATAGAAAAAAAACGATCCAAGGTTATCTGCGAGCTTTCAACTTCGCTTAGCCTTGCTTGGATTCTTTCGTATTCATTTTTCGCTTTTTCCGATTCTAAGTTGGAGGCATGACTTGTCGCGATGCCGAAACAAGCTAAAGAGGGTGCTAAGATGATATAAAGAATGGTGTGTGTGGTGGTTAGTGCGGGCAACATGATGCTTGCTCCGGCATAGAGAGTGGAAAGAAATAAAATTCCAAACAGACAATACAATGTCATTTTGTTTTGAAGCCGCCAAAAGCTGAAATATTCTAGCGTCTTTTTTTTCGCGTTTTGCCCCAATGAAAGCCTCTTTCTATCATTGGATCATATCGAAAACCCGGACCGATTCAAGGGATCTCATGGTCGATCCGGATTTCAAAAGACTAAAGAATAAAAGGAGCAACCCCGCCATCGACTCTTAGACCGGCGCCCGTTGTCGCCGAAGCAAGATCTGAAGAAAGATATGTCACCATACTGGCCACCTCTTCGGTTTTAATAAATCGTTTTATCAAAGATCCTGGACGCGCCACCTTGAAGAACTCTTGTTCTTGAACAGCAAAAGGAGCTTCCGGGGTCGACGAAAGGCTTTTTACAAAAACTTCCACACCTTCAGTCTTAGTGGGACCTGGCAGAACAGTGTTTACGGTTACACCGCTGCCAGCAACGGTTTGGGCCAGTCCGCGAGAGATAGCCAACATCGCCGTTTTTGTCATTCCGTAATGAACCATCTCTGTGGGAATTTGGATGGCCGATTCGCTGGCGATAAAAAGAACGCGTCCCCATTTTTTATCCACCATCTTAGGTGTATAAAAGCGCGACATACGAATAGCGCTCATGACGTTCACGTCATAAAACTTTTGCCAGTCTTCATCGGTGATTTCAAAAAAGGGCTTGGCTTCGAAGATACCTAAGTTATTCACAAGGATATCCACCTCCTTAAGTTCAGCAAATAACTTATCAGCCCCTTTTTTATCTTGAAGATCGGCAACAATGCCTTTTACGTCAGCATCTGGGATTTCTTGTTTAATAAGTTTCACGGCCTCTGCGACCCGGTCAGCGGTTCGGCCATTGACATAAGTTTTTGCACCCGAGGCGGCCAAACCCTTAGCGATGGCAAAGCCAATACCTAGTGTTGATCCTGTGACTAATGCTGATTTTCCTTTAAGTGAGATATTCATAAGTCCTCTTTATTTTTTTAATAGTTTCACGATAGCTTCGCCAACGGATGTCGCTGATGCGGGATTTTGCCCGGTCACTAATCTTTCATCAACAACGACGTGATTACCCCAAAGCTTGGTTTTGGAATACTTACCACCGCGTTTAACAAGTTCATCTTCTAATGAAAACGGAACAATTTTGGTTAACTCTACCGCTTTTTCTTCGTCGTTGCTAAATCCGGCGACATTTTTGCCAGCGATCAAATATTTTCCGTTAGAAAGCTTAAGGTTAATTAAAGCCGCTGGTCCATGACAAACTGCCGCGACCACCCCTTTGCTTTCGTAAATAGCTGCGGCCACTTTAGAAATTGCGGGTTCATCTTTAAAATCCCACATGGTTCCATGACCACCTGAAAATAAGATGGCGGCATATTTTGCAGAATCCACGTTGGCGAGTTTTAGAGTGTTATCTAGCTTTCTTTTAAATTCGGGATTTTCCAGCATGGCTTTATTCACCGGGTCTTTAAGATCTAGGCTGCTGGGATCCATAGGCGCTTTTCCGCCTTGAGGACTAGAAATATCAACCGTGTATCCGGCTTGTTCTAAGACATGGGCCGGATGTGTAACTTCAGAAAGATAATAGCCGGTTGGTTTCCCGGTATGTCCTAATTGAGAGTGGCTTGTAACGACGATAAGAACTTTTAGGGCTGTAGTGGCGATCATAAATGGTTTCTCCTTATGGACTTAATGTACGTCGTTAAGAGATATTTGTTAAATCGCTTCTAATAATATAACCTATTCATGATATGAATATCAGAAACATCGACCTCAATCTGTTATTAGTCTTAAGAGAGCTTTTATTAGAAAAGAACACCGTGCGAGTCGGGGAAAAGCTGGGTTTAAGTCAACCGGCCGTCAGCCACGCCTTAAAAAGACTGCGCGAAGTCTTTGGGGACCCATTGATGGTTCGTGCATCACGCGGATTAGTTCCGACAAGACGTGCGCTGGAACTGGAACCGCAGATTGTTGAGCTGATTAAAAATGCCGAACACCTTTTTGATAAACCCAAGGCGTTTAATCCGAAAGAGTCTAAACTGACATTTAGAATTGCTACGACGGACTACATGGAGCAATTAATTCTGCCGGGTCTTTTAGCGAGATTGGAAGATGAAGCTCCTGGTTGCACGGTGATCACGCGCCCCACTTACGGATCACTTCCTAAGGCTGAAATGGAAGAGGGCCGTATTGACATCGCTATTGCGGGATTTTATCGGGACATGCCTGACAACTTTTATAAGCAGAATATTATCGATGACAACTTTGTCTGTGCTGCAAGACGGGGACATACGCTTTTTAAAGGACCTTTAAGTTTGAAGAAATACGCAAGCGCCAAGCATGTCTTGATATCCATGGACGGGGATATGAAGTCTCGCGCTCAAGCACTATTAAAAAAACAAGGACTTGATCAGCAGTTCGCTGCGGGGGTTTCAAGTTTCAATGCCCCGGGTTGGATTCTTACCAGAACAGATTTGTTATTAACTTGTCCGCGAAAACTGGCAGAAAGTTTTCAGGTGTATTTGCCAATTGAAATCAAAGAACTGCCATTTCAGTTAGAGAAAATCTCTATTGTGCAGGCATGGCATGCCCGCAATCATAAAGACGAAGCGCAAGTCTGGTTTCGCGGATTGATTAAGCAGGTATGTGCGGAGCTCTCTAGCTTGCGATAATGTAATATTGCGCTCGCCAGCAGACTCCACATTTCTTTGGCGAAGAACAGAAATCTCCCTTAGTTTTTAATTGTATAAACTTAAGGAGATTGAAATGGAAACAGAAAAACCTAAGTGCCCGTTTTCCACGGGACGAGTTGCCAATGCCGTGAACAGTTCTCAATCCAACCGTCATTGGTGGCCGAAACAATTAAATTTAAGAATTTTGCATCAGCATTCTGCAAAATCAAACCCCATGGATACAGAGTTTGATTACGCGGCAGAATTTAAAAAAATTGATTATAAAGCGCTAAAAAAAGACTTACACAAACTTATGACCGATTCCCAAGACTGGTGGCCCGCGGACTGGGGGCATTACGGAGGTTTGTTCATCCGTATGGCGTGGCATAGTGCGGGCACGTATCGTACTTTTGATGGTCGAGGGGGATCACGCTCAGGTGGTCAGCGTTTTGCTCCTTTAAACAGTTGGCCTGATAACGGAAACCTCGATAAAGCACGTCGATTACTTTGGCCGATTAAAAAGAAATACGGTCGAAAGATTTCTTGGGCGGATTTAATGATTCTTGCGGGAAACGTCGCTTTAGAATCTATGGGTTTTAAAACTTTTGGTTTTTCTGGGGGCCGCGTTGATACCTGGGAACCAGGTGAGGATATTTTTTGGGGATCTGAAACGGAATGGTTAGGAGATAAACGATATAAAGGAGATCGTGAATTAGATAATCCGCTTGCGGCTGTCCAAATGGGTCTTATTTACGTCAATCCTGAGGGACCGAATGGGAAGCCAGATCCTGTCGCATCCGCGCGCGATATTCGTGAAACTTTCTTTCGTATGGCGATGAACGATGAAGAAACTGTTGCCCTGATCGCCGGGGGGCATACTTTTGGTAAAGCGCATGGCGCCGGGGATCCAAAAAAAGTGGGCGCGGAACCTGAAGGTGCTGAACTTCATCACATGGGTTTTGGATGGATTAATAATTTTGAAACGGGCAAAGGGGCGCATACGACAACCAGTGGTATTGAAGGAGCTTGGAAACCAAATCCCACGAAATGGGATAACGGCTACTTTGATATGATGTTTAAATATGATTGGGAGCTTGTTAAAAGCCCCGCGGGCGCTCATCAGTGGGCGGCAAAAAACTGTGAAGAAAAAGATATGATCCCTGACGCTCATGTTAAAGGGAAAAAACATCGCCCGATGATGACGACAGCCGATCTTGCTTTAAAGTTTGATAAAAAATACGAAGCGATCTCTCGCCGTTACCATAAAGATCCTAAGGCTTTTGCAGATGCATTTGCTCGAGCTTGGTTTAAACTGACCCATCGTGATATGGGACCTTCAACTCGTTATCTTGGGCCGGAAGTGCCGAAAGAAGATCTTATTTGGCAAGACCCGTTGCCCAAGGCCAAAGGCCCTAAACTGACGGCAAAAGATGTTGAAGTTTTAAAAAAGAAAATCCTTAAATCAGGATTAAGCATTGATCAGTTGGTCACAACAGCTTGGGCTTCGGCGTCCACGTTTCGTCAATCAGATATGCGTGGAGGTGCTAACGGTGCGCGTATTCGTTTAGCCCCGCAGAAAGATTGGGAAGTGAACGAACCTAAAGAGTTAAATAAAGTTTTAACTAAACTTGAAGAAGTGCAAACAGCTTTCAACAAAGGTAAAACCAAAGTTTCCATGGCCGATCTGATAGTCTTGGGCGGATGTGCCGCCATCGAAGAAGCTGCCAAAAAAAATGGATACAAGGTGAAGGTTCCCTTTATTCCTGGACGTGTGGATGCCACGCAAGAACAAACGGATATTGAGTCATTTGCCGCCCTAGAGCCTTCAGCCGACGGCTTCCGTAACTTCTCAAAAGAAGGTGCCGGAGAGCACGCTGCTGAAATGCTTATCGATCGGGCCCAATTGATGAATTTAACAGCGCCTGAGATGACGGCTTTGATCGGCGGGATGCGTGCTTTAAATACGAATCATAAAAAAGTGAAACATGGAAATTTTGACTCTAAGCCAGCAACGCTGACAAATGCCTTCTTTGTGAAGTTGCTGGATATGGGAACTGAGTGGAAGCCATCATCTGTTCCGGGTGAATACATTGGAATTGATCGTAAGACCGGAAAAGAAAAATGGTCGGGAACGCGAGTGGACTTAGTTTTTGGATCAAACTCTGAATTGCGTTCATTATCCGAGGTTTATGCGGCGGATGATGGCGAAGAAAAGTTTATCCATACCTTTATTGGCGCCTGGGCCAAAGTTATGCACGCGGATCGTTATGATTTGGGTCTATAATTAAATGTCTTGAGAGTTTTTAAGATAAGGCGAAGAATCGGTCATGACTGAAAATTCGCCTGCAAAATATCTTATACTGCCTCTTTGGATCTTAGCATTTTTATCGGTAGGGACATTGATTCACGCCGCCCCCGGGGTGTTTTTGTGGGTTATTTGTTCCCTGCTTTTATTTGCGCTGCTAGATCCGTGGTTTGATTATTTGAAAAGCCATAAAGTCCCCGGGCCCATAGCGGCGTCAGCGCTGATTGTGGTCTCAGTACTCGCATTTGTGTTACTGATCACAATCTTAGGATATTTTTCAGCCGGAATTTTATATGAATTACAGGAGTCAAAACGCGCCCTGATTCAGTACTATAATTCTTTAAATGATAATATTAAGCATTATATCGAAACGTTTAGCAGTATTACGAAAGACGTTTCACCGACGCAACCGACCGTGGGACCTAAAATTCAAAAGGTGGAAGTGATTGAAGGTTCCATTTTAGGCGGTGAAATGGGTACCACCCTGATGCATGGCTTAGGCAGTGCGGTGACGGTATTAACATACACAATATTAGTGCCCATTTTGACCTTGTTCTTAATGCTCTCCAGACAAACTTTTGCACTTATTGTACCCCTTGCTTTTGCCGAACCTCAACGTGCCCAGAATATGTGGCTAAAAATTATTGCTGCCAATCGAGCCTTCTTTTTAGGAAATCTAGTTCTGGCGGCAGTCAGCTTTCCATTGTTCACGGTCCTGTTCTTTGCCTTTTCTTTAAAATCCCCGCTGACCATGGCAGCTCTATCAAGTGTGTTTAATCTTGTGCCTTTTTTAGGAGCGGTACTTGCGGGTTTTTTACCGACGCTGGATTTGATTTCCCAAAATGGAAGTCTTGCCATGACGCTCTTGTTGTTTGGTTTGTGTATTTTGATTCATTTTATCATCGCAAACTTTATTACCCCGCGAGTGTTAGGTTCAAAAGTAGATCTGAATGCCGTGGTGTCCACCATTGCCATCATCGTGTGGGGAGAACTCTGGGGTCCCGTTGGCATCCTTTTAGGTATTCCCATAACTGCCACCATCAAAATTATTTTTGAAGAGTCCGGTTACCCATGGCTGCATTGGATTGCCGCGCTGATGAGTGAGCAACCGGACAGAATTTTAAAACTGGGAGCTGGGCGAAGACTTCCAACGGACAAAACAATCTAAAGAACGGAAAGCGGGCTTTAATGATTTGGGTTATATAGTTGCGGGCTCAAGGCCCGGGAATTCTCTCACCATTTTCACAAATGCTTTTGCCGCGGCGGATTTATTTCTGGAGCTAGGATAATAAAGGCTTAAGGCAGGATACGCCGGAGTCCAGTTTTCCAGACAACGAACAAGAAGTCCCTGCTTGATGAATTTAGCGACGGACCACTCGCTTTGGTAACTTAGGCCAATACCTGATAATGCCGCACTTAATGAGATCATGTCATCGTCAATAATAACTGAACCGGGGACATCAATTTTAATATCTTTCCCCCGCGACTCAAACTCCCATTGGTAAATCGCGCCAGATCCAAGTCGATATCTTAAGCACTGGTGATTAAGCAGATCTTTAGGGTGCTTTGGTGTGCCGTGAAGTTTCATGTATTGCGGACTTCCTACCACGGCAAAACTAAGAGTGTTGGGGCCGATAGGCAATGCGACCATGTCTTTGGCGACCAGATCGGAACCCCTCACACCGAAATCATATCCATCCTTCACGATGTCAACTAGGCGTGAGTCCGAAGTAATATCAATGGTGACTTGCGGGTAAAGTTTAATAAATTTTTTAATATATGGCATCAGCACATAAGTTGCCGCAGCTGCAGAAATATTAAAGCGAAGTTGCCCGCTGGGTGTTTCTTTGAAATCGTTGGCAGACTCAAAGGCTTTTGCAATCTCATCAAGTGCGGGCTCGATTCGTTGTAAGAAAGAAGTTCCGGCTTCAGTCAGGGCGACACTTCGAGTTGTGCGATTTAATAAACGCACTCCCAGTTGTTTCTCAAGCTGATTTATCTGATGCGAAAGGGTTGAGGCTGAAATATTTAGCTCTGCGGCGGCCTTCCTAAAGTTGCGACGTTTAGCAACCATGCGTAAGCCTAATAACTCGGGGATAGAATACATGGGATCTCCATTGTTCGAATTTATTGCATAATCTGTGCAATACTATTCGCTTATATAATACATCAAGGAGGCGTAATATTGAACTTGTAATGGAGGTTCAAAATGAAAAAGACAGTGCTTATTACCGGTTGCTCTTCTGGCTTTGGTCGAACGACCGCGATCTATTTCGCCAATAAAGGATGGAACGTCATCGCAACCATGCGAAACCCGGAAAAGGACACATTTTTGAAAGACATTTCGGGGATCCAGATTTTACGACTTGATGTCGAAGATCGACAGTCCATAACGACAGCCCTAGAGCAAGGTGTCGCCATGTTTGGCAGCATTGATGTCTTGGTGAATAATGCGGGGTTTGGACTTTTTGGAGTGTTTGAAAGTACTCCGCCTGAAAAAATCAAAGAGCAATTTTCGGTAAATGTATTTGGTCTTATGGACGTAACACGAGCCGTTTTGCCGTACATGCGTAAGCAGGGAAGTGGCACCATCATCAATATCACTTCTGGTGCTGGCATATTTGGGCTGCCGTCGTCTTCGTTATACTGTGCAAGTAAATTTGCGGTGGAAGGCTTTTCAGAGTCTCTTTCGTATGAGCTGGCTTCTCAAGGAATTAAGGTCAAATTGGTAGAGCCCGGAGGCGTTGTATCGACTCAGTTTGGTGCCAGAGTTGCCAAAGAGGCATTGGCTGTTGGAATTGAATCTTATAAAAGTTATGAAGAAAAGACCGCTCAGTTATTTGCGAATATGCGCCTTGAACGGCGAGGAACAGAAGAGCAAGTCGCAGAGTCTATTTTTGAAGCGGCCAATGATTCAAGTTACCGACTGCGCTATTTGCCAACGAAAGATATTTTACCTTGGGTGACAGCCAGACGCGAGTCAAACGAAGAGAGTTATATATCGTTGATGCAGGACAGTTTTAAAATTGGCAGATAGAAGCCGGTGGTTCAGGCCCGTGGCGTTTCTGATCTTGTGAACTGAGAGATCAGAAATTGCCGGCCTGACTCTAATATCTGTAAAGCCTTGGCGCGATCTTTCATCGTTCGCGCCATTGACAGCGTGCCGACCAATCCCGAATAAAGATTCTGCGCCTTAAAATAGCTTTGTTCGGGAGTATCTTCCGGAAACTGCTGATGAAGGGCCTTCGCAAAGAGCGCGTAAATGCGATCCATATGATCTTCATAAATCGCCCGGTGAGCCGCCTTACTTCTGTTCATATCACTGCTTAGGGACGTGAATGCGCAGCTGTTTTCAATATCGGTCAGACTATTTTCAGAAAGATGTGCTTCAATCATTGTGCGTAAGGCTTTGGGCCCATCGCGGTTGATTATCAGTTCAGTGATTTCTTCTAAGCGAGTCAAATCATGGCTGACAGCGTGGGCGAACAAATCATCTTTTGATTTGAAGTGACTGTAAAGCGCACCCCGCGTAAGTCCCATATTTTTCATAAGATCTTCAGAAGCAGATCCGCTACGACCATTCTTTTTAAAATACGAAATCGCATTTTCCAAAATCACACGTCTTAGCTTTTCCTTTTCGCCCTTTTTGGTCTTCATAAATTTATTATAATACAAAATAGCATTAAAACAAGACGTATTATACAAGCAATTTCAAATACTTATGAGATATAAAATTAACACATTGCTTTTAATACAACATTGTATTAAAAATATTAAAGAACATCCACTAGGAGGAATAATGAGCTACCCATACGAAGTGAGCCCGTCCGAGTTTAAAGGCAAAAGAGTTTTAGTGACAGGAGGCACCTCGGGTGTCGGCCTTGCCACCGTCAAACGTTTCGCCTTAGCCGGAGCCAAGGTTTTAACCACTGCGCGAGAAACAACAGATCAGCTGCCTGAAGGGGTCATTTTCGTAAAATCAGATCTTGCCACGGTGGAAGGAACCAAACTTATTGCGGAACAGGTGCTTTCACAATTAGGCGGCATTGATATCATCGCTCATGTCGTGGGGGGCTCAAGTTCCCCGGCCGGTGGGTTTAGTGCGTTGTCTGATGAAGACTGGCAAAAATCTTTGAATCTAAATTTGTTTCCGGCAGTTCGTTTAAATCGATTGCTTGTACCGGAAATGTTAAAGCAAGGCCGCGGCTCGATTGTTCACGTTGTCAGTATTCAAAGAAGTCTTCCCTTATACGAATCCACTATTCCTTATGCGGCCGCCAAAGCAGCGCTCGCAAATTACAGTAAAAGCTTATCTAAAGAAATTAGTCCTAAAGGGGTGCGCGTGAATAGCGTTTCTCCGGGTTGGGTTGAAACGGATGCCTCGATTGAATTTCTTGGCGAAATTTCAAGAAAGAACAACATCACGGTGGAACAAGCTCGGCAAAGTGTGATGGACGCCTTAGGCGGAATTCCCATTGGACGACCGGCAAAACCTGAAGAAGTGGCGGAACTGATCGCGTTTCTTTCGTCGGATAAAGCGGCATCTATCAACGGAGCTGAATACGTCATAGATGGCGGCACAGTACCCGTGGTTTAAACGCAAAATAAATATTTTTAATATCAAACGATATTCTATACGGAGGTTTCCATGATCGATCATTTAATGTTGATGGTTAAAGACAAAAAAACGAGCCAGTCTTTTTATGAAAAATTACTTACAGCTTTAGGGCATTCCCTTATTCACGAGGGAGGTCCCTATGCAGGGTTTGGACGTGCGGGCCATGTTCCTTTTTGGTTGAAGCAAGCGGAGGGTGGGAACATCAGCACCCGGGTTCATGTGGCTTTATCCGCAGCTTCTAGATCCCAGGTTCGTAAATTTTATGAAACAGCTTTAAGCCTGGGGGCTAAGTCCAACGGTGAGCCTGGGTTAAGACCTGAGCATGGGGACAGTTACTATGCTGCCTTTATCTATGACCTTGATGGGCATAATATCGAAGCCGTGTGTTACGCGAAGGAAGAAACGTAAACGCAGACGACGATTTTTATCGCACCTGAAGCGCCAAGTCTATTCAGGTGCGCCACTCCCCTCACCTAAAGTTAAGGTCCTTCCAAAAAAATCAAGAGTTCCTTTATTTGAATCAAAATTCGAGATCAAGTAACTAGCCACGACAATCATGAAAACCACAAGAAAGGTGGCTGCGATTCCTCTGCTGTTGGGTATGGAGCTCACTTCAGAGCTTAAATCTTTTTTACCATCCAGCATGCTAAGAGCTATTGAGTCTCTATGCTGAAATGAGTGAATTGCAACGCCGATGACATGCATAACGACAACGATAAGAAAAGAATTTGCCATGAGCTCATGTATGTCCTCAATCTCTTCCTTAAGGCCGGATCCCATAAGATAGCCTGTCAAAGCTAAGCCAAATGCTAAAATTAGCATAACAATCGTGGACCAACTGGAAGCAGGGTTATGGCCCGGCCATCGCTTTTTTGAATTAGTAAATACCCCCAGGGTGTATTGAACTAAATCTTTCGGATTAAGACTAAAATCAATAAAGCGTGCGTGCTCTGATCCAAAAAATCCCCAAAAAATTCGCCAAATAACCAGAAATCCAAGCAAAAGACCAGACAGCATATGGAATGCAAAGACTATGGACTCATCGTCCACATTTTTTGCAATTATGAATGAAGATAAAAATAAAAAGACAAAGCTCCAGTGAAAAATTCTGGTGGGGAGGTCATATACCATTTTTGTTCTCATTGCCGGAGCTCCTGTTGTAAGCAATAATACGAGAGATCTGCTGTTCGTTTAATTTACAATTGGGTCATAGTTATAAAAAGGAGTTTCTTCATGAAAGCGATTATTTTGATGGCTTTATTTTCTGGGGTTTCCATTTCAGCTTTTGCAAAAAAAAATTGTACCGACGCACCAAAGGAAAAGTGGATGCAAGAGGCGTATTTTAAAAAAAAGGTTGAGGCTGAAGGTTACAAAATATCGAAATTTAAACAGCCGGGTTCGTGCTACGAAATCTATGGAACCGACAAAGATGGTAAAAAGGTTGAAATCTATTTTAATCCAGTTGATGGCTCCATTGTGAAGCAAAAGTAATTGATGAAATCAAATCAGATGCCGCCAGAATCCCACCGCTCAGAACGCATTGGATGGCTTCGTGCGGCTGTGCTTGGGGCTAACGACGGAATTGTGTCAACCGCTAGTCTTATTGTGGGAGTTGCTGCTGCTAACTCTTCAACTAAGAGCATTCTTCTTACAGGTGTAGCCGGTCTTGTCGCAGGAGCAATGTCTATGGCGGCAGGAGAATATGTATCAGTTAGTTCTCAGGCAGATACCGAAAATGCGGACTTAGAACGAGAAAAATCAGAGCTCGAATCAAACGTTGATTTTGAGCGTGACGAACTTGCGCAAATTTATGTTGGGCGGGGCCTTGAGCCCAGACTTGCTTCTCAAGTTGCTGAGCAGTTAATGGCGCATGATGCGCTCGGAGCACATGCAAGGGACGAGCTGGGAATAAATGAAGTCTTAAGCGCTCGCCCCGTCCTGGCAGCGTTGTCTTCCGCAAGTGCCTTTTCAGTGGGCGCTGTTCTTCCGTTAATAATGGTTATTATTTCTCCCCCAGAAAATCTTATTTTTACCGTTTCGTTAGCTTCTTTAGTTTTCTTGGTCACGCTGGGTGCTGTGGCTGCTCATGCTGGTGGTGCTAATATCTGGAGAGGAGCCTGGAGAGTGGGTTTCTGGGGGGCTCTCGCTATGGCTCTTACCGCGATCGTCGGCAGTTTGTTTGGTATAGCTGTTTGATTTTGGGTTTCGTCTTTCGGCCGTTGGCTTTTGAATTTTTAGAAAAATAAAAGGCCGTCCGCTTATAAGTGCTGATGGCCAAATTAAAATCTAAAGTCTTATGGCTATTTTTTTGACTTAACCTTAGCTCCCAGAGCCGGCAACACGATTCCGTCCAAAAGTTCTTCGTAAGCTTCTTTGTTGAAGTGCCTTAGCTGCAGTGTTGTCATGTAAGCGGTCATGGCCGAAATCACGCGGCAGGCTTCATTGATATTTGCGGTTTTCGAAATCTCTCCGCGCTCTTGAGCTCTTTTGAAAAGCTGGGCATTCGCTTTTTCCCAACCTCCAAAAATTTGCGCAGAAATATCTTCAGATATTTTTCGATATTCGGCGAAGAAAGATCCAAGTCCCGACAAGACTTTCAACTTACGCTCGCTTTGTTGCGCTGATTTCGGCTTAACCACAGTCAGTAGGTCTTCCCGCAATGATCCGGTATCAGGCAAAGATGTCAAATTCACGGATTGAGAATTCATTGAGACTAAGGCATCGCGCACAAGTTCGGTTTTTGAAGACCATCTGCGGTACATCGTGGCCTTGCCGGTTTTTGCTTTTTCCGCCACAAGGTCCATGGTCATGCGGTCATAGCCGACCTCCGCCAGGGCAGAGAGGGCGGCATCCATTATGACGGCGTCCAAAGAATCATCTCTTTTTCGGCCTACAACGGCCTTGGTCGGACCTGTCGTCTCATTTTTTTTGGTAGCTAACTTATTGATTTTGCTCATATCTGCCATCCATTTGGGAACTCATTAGTTTCGGAACTTGATAGTTTCGAAACTATGTAGTTTAATAATCTCATATCACGGACAAACTTTAAAGGAGTTATCACATGAAAACCGTTTTAATCACTGGATGCTCATCTGGCTTTGGACACGAAACCGCAAAATTCTTTCTTGAAAAGGGCTGGAAAGTCATCGCGACCATGCGAAGTCCTAAAGAAGGCATTTTACCAAAACACGAAAACCTTCGCGTCATAGCCCTTGATGTAACAAATGAAGACAGCATCCGCCAGGCGATCGCTGAAGCCGGGCCGATTGATGCGTTAGTAAATAACGCCGGCATCGGACTTTTAAATGCCTTAGAGGGCGTGAGTGTCGCGGCCATTCGCGAAGTTTTCGAGACCAACACCATCGGCACTATCGCCATGACCCAAGCCGTATTGCCGCAGTTCCGCGCAAAAAAATCCGGCGTGGTTGTCAACGTCACTTCGACGGTGACCCTTGTTCCGCTTCCTTTGCTAGCAGTCTATACCGCAAGTAAATCAGCGGTGAATGCATTCACTGAATCGGTGGCGTTAGAGCTTGAGCCGTTCGGGGTGCGTATGCGCATTGTTCTTCCGGGGCTTGCACCCACGACGAAGTTCAGTGAAAACGCATTCGCAAAAATGGCGCCTGTCCCAGATGCTTACAAACCGACGTTCGATAATGTGCTTGCTGGTTTTCAAAATCCAGGCCCAGTGACACACGCACGGGACGTGGCAGAGGCGATTTTTGTGGCGGTCACTGAACCCACAAGCCCGATGAAAATCCCCGCGGGAGCTGACGCGGTGATGTGGGCTGAAAAAGTGGGGATGAAGTAGTGATTGTTTCGGGTGGAGGCGAGTCGCGAGTTATCGAGACTCCCTCCATCTTTAAATAACGGATCTCACTGTTTTAGCTCCGGCCTTTTTTAGAGCTTTGGTGTGTATGGACAACAACTCATGCCCAAATTTATTTAAGGATGCCGGGGGCTGTCCCGGTTTTAGTTCCGATATAATTTTAAAAGCTGCAAAACAATGCGGCAACTGGCGATCATTCTTAGACTCAGACTTTAACTTCTGAATGAATTTTTTTGGCGTCTTCGTAACAGCCAATTCAGTTAATTTTGCTCTGTACTCAAGATCTGTCTGTTGAAGTTTTGGAAAAGATTTGTAATCTGCGAAATGTTGCGCTTCATGCGCTAGGTAGTGTGCCTGAAACTCAGGTGATCCGACTTTATAGGCTTGCTTTATGCAGTATAAAGCATTTTTCTTTGCCCATCCACCGACATAATATCTTCCTAGGGTCGCATAGTGCATCCAACTAAGCTCGACAAAATCATCCATAAAAACGACTTCGATCTTTTGTTTTTTCTCAGGGAGGGAAACGGTATATATTTTCGAATACTGTTTTTTCCAAACAAGCAGCGAACGAAACGGCGTAACTGAGCCAAATAAAGAATAATAACCACGTTTTCTGATTTCTTCTGATAATTTCTTTTCTATTTTGTCTGAAGAATATTTAGCGGTCTGCTTTTGATCACTATCAGCTAGAATTATGCGTAAACTGCTATAGAGGGATGTACTAAGCTGTTCGCTTCGTCCAGGTTGAAGCAGCACTTTTCTATAGTAATCGCGATAGGTGGCTATCACCGTGCTCACGAATGGATCTTTACATTTAATCCTTAGCTGTTCATTTTGCTCAACGAACCTCGACATCACTTTTTTTCGAAGTGAGATTACTTTTTTTGAATCAGATCTGCTCTCTTTAGAAATGGCCTTGATTGCAGACTTTAGGTCCGCCTGCAAACAGTGGGAGTAGTAATCTTTGTCGGGTGTTCCCACGATCTATCCTTTGCTTATTCTTACGGTGGTTTTTATCTACGAGCCCGGTATAATGGCAAGAATTAAAGTTTCGATCGCGAGTTATCGAAACTTCCTCCAGAGCACCTTATGACTATGTTATCGGATTTCTATCCCCATCTAAATAGGGTGATCTGCCAAATCTTTCAGGATAAAGCGCCATTGCCGACTTATGAAATCGGAAGCCCAGCTTGTGATAGAAAGGTTCATTGCCAAACGTGGATGTTAACTGAATGCAGGTATTGGGAGCACTTTTAATAAGAGCCCTGCATTATCTGACGACCAAGGCCCTTATTTTGAAACTCAGGATCGCGAACTCTGGGCTGCGTTTCATATCGGTTTTGTTAAAGACCGACATTCAGCTCTATGACTTGGATTCATAACTTATTCCTTAATGAATTTTTTAACTTTGTTGGCTATCTCATCTAGCCGTTTTCTTGGGTACTCATCTGGATCTGAGTGCGAAAAACCCGTTCTTTGGCCGTCGCCTTTAAATCTGGGCGCTATATGGAGGTGGGAGTGCATAACGTCTTGTCCAGCAACCACGCCGTCGGAAAGAAATAGATTTGCACCTTCGCAGCGAAGGTCCGATTTTTCAATAGCTTTAAGTATTTTGTGGCCGATCTGAAAAAGATGACCCGCAGTTTGGGCATCCAATTGAGTGAATCGTTCTTTATGGCTTTTAGGAATAACTAAAACATGGCCTTCTGTGATTGGATGAATATCAAGAAACGCTAGGCAAACGTCATCCTCGTAAACTTTGCTACTAGGTAGTTCACCATTGATAACTTTGCAAAAAACGCAGCTCATTTTATGATTCTCTATGCTTATGTATTATTGACCACAGTATTTTTATTTTTACCTAAAATAAAAAATGTTTTGAATCAGAGACTTCCCGGTATCCAATATTCTGATAAATCTTATTGGAGGTGGGATTTGAGAGGTCAGTATAAAGAACACACTAGGAAGCTTTTTTAAGAAGCTCCGGAAGTTTGCTGAGATTCAAAACCTGAATCTCAATAACTCGCCCAGCTTTATCCTCACAAAAAATAAAGCCATCCTTTTTATAGGATTTGTGTTCAATGCCCTTGGCGATTTTGATAGCGGCAAAGTCGTTTTCTTTATCAATAAAGATTTTAGGAAACGATTCTACTTTTTTTGAAATTTTACCATGACCGGTATTACGACCCATAGATCCTGTCCCTTTTTCTCGATAATGACAGCGGCGACGTTGTTGTCCTTACGTCCTTTTAGCTTTTTAACTAAAAGGAACTTGGGACCTTGAGCGATGACCTCCTCAGGAGAAAGAATCAGAAGCTCTAGCTCCTCCATCGAAATCTTGCGATTCACGACTCTTTCAACTGCATGAGGGGTCAAAACCTACTTTTTAATATTCAACTTCACGTGCTGAACCCCAATTCAGAACTTATGTTTTTCGGACTCGTTTTACTTCCTTGCGGAAACAAAATGGTGGAGGACACGGTCGATCCGCTAACTCCATGAAACTACATACATAGTTAAATCATATCCAGAATGGAGTCCAGAGTTTGCCCTCTGTGAATGGGTAACTGCGATTAAGATGCGGTAAATCAAAAGAAGACACTCGCAAGAAATTAAACTGGAGGAGGTGGGTCTTCATTGAATAGGGCTTTGTAATCAGCAGCGCAGTTTTTAGGCTTATCTGGCAAGTAACACCAATATTGATACATGGATCGTATTTTAGGGAGTGCGATTACTCCTCCAGCTAAGAGCACGCTCAAAAACTTCAAACTCTTCCAAACTTCTATCTCATATTCGTCTGCCAACTGGATCATATCATCATCATCAGTGATGACGGGTATCTTGAGAACATGCGCTGTAGCGAGTGCACGGACATCAACTGGAGAAGCCGTTAATTCCAATTCCTTTGCTGTTTCCCCAATAAAGATTCGAGCATTCTCTATTGCCCCTTTTTCAAATGAGTTTGGCTTCAACTTAAATGCGCGGTTAACCTTAAAATCATTTTGCGTGACCCAAGAGTGCTTATTTTGAAGCCTTGGTTGCTTTGAGTATTCAGACTCGAACTCTTCGATAATATAAAGTGTCCATTCATCAACAGTAAAAGATTGCCCTAATAGGGGATGAATATCTCTCGCCAAACGAACGTAGCTGTTTGTATCAACAAGAACTCTTTTTTCAGCCATTTTTAACAAGACACCGAAACAATTCCTGAGCATCTTCAATGGAAATATCCAAAAGATTTGCCACAAACTTAGGTGAATCCTCTGACGCTTTTAGATACTCGCTCAGACAGCTAAAAAATGGTGTCTTGAATGCCTCACTAGCAACTTTACAATATTGCTCGACCGAGGGCTTTTCCACATTCAGCAATATTTCGCTAATGAGTTTGTATGATTTATTGAAATTTGTAGTGAATCCATAAATCTGCTTTTCTAGCTCCAAAGATGGAAGGTCATTTGCCTTCGCGAATTCTTCGATCTGAAGATAAATCGTAATTGGTGACACTAGATATTCAGTTGCGAACTTACCAATTATCTTTAAGCGGTCAGCATTCCCTACTTTGGAAAGTTCTTTATAGGCAGCTTCGGCACTTTCTCTCGGAAACAGAAGGGCACCTGCAAAGTTATCAGCAAACTCTTCACCTTCCTCACCAAGTAACTGAGGAGCCTTCGCATGTCCTAGCTCATGTGCTAACCAAAATTTGAAATCGAATACTTTTGTATCTAAATTTATAAATATCCATGTCGTAGATGATTCAGGTAAATAGAGATGAGTTGCATTTTTATAATGCTTTGTCCCCCATAGAACTGGAATAAGAACTGCATGAAGTTCATTGAAGAACCTAATCAAATCAGGAAAATCTATGACGTGGGTCTTAGGGTTGATAATCTGACGGACAGAACTTGCCGCCTTCTGGATATATTCATAGTCAAGCTTGGGATCTTTAAGCGTAGTTGGGCTACTTAATGTATCGAACGGTAAGAATTGGACGAGCTTATTCAGTAATCTACCAACGTAATAAAACTTCTCCATATGCTCAGGAGTAATTTTATAATTCCCGCTCTTTCTAAATGCGACTACGGGAGATTGAGCCTGTGACTCCAATATCAATTCTTCATATTTCAAGCTGAGCAATTCGCCCAACTGTAATAAGTGGCGCGGACGAGGAAACTTCTCTGGCTTGAGCCAAGAGGAAATTGTCGCTTTAGAAACTTGAAGTTTATCGGCTAAGTCAGTTTGAGATAACCCTTTATGGATCATCCTCTCTGACACTGCCTTGGTATTTAGCTTTTTTTCCAACATATCCATATTACCTTAACTGGTTGCCTTTGTACACTTTTATTCACTTTTGTCAACTATTGACCTCTTCGGCATTATAAAAGGAATCTTTAATAAACGTCTATCCTATTGAAATTACGTAAGTATATTGCCATTTTCATCGTCGCTCACTTTCAACGCATCCTTTTGAGACATACCCCGTAATACTTCACTCATGTTAGGCCGCAAACCGAAGTCCAGTCCAGTCCAGTATATGCATTGCTTCATTGCATTATTAAGATCAAGCAATAGATGCATTGAATCTATCAAGCAACTACACTGAAGACACATCATGAAGATAATTAAAAAAGAAGACACTAAACACTACCGCACGGTCACACTTCGCATTGAAGAGAAGATCATGGCCGAGATGGACAAAACTGCAGAGAAAAATGGCCTCTCCAGGCAATCCCTTATTTCTGCGATACTGAAGCAAGTTCTTGATGATCCCAAATTTGTATTGAGGGTGGACGAATAATGATCACCCCTTACCACGCAAAACTTTTTGCATACGAGTTAACTTCAAAACCTGGCGCAGATGTTCCTGACAGAATCGCGCGCGCTTTGCATGACGCTAAAGTGGACCTCAACCCCCACCAAGTAAACGCCGCTCTCTTCGCTCTAAAGAATCCGCTATCTCAAGGGGTAATTCTTGCTGATGAAGTTGGACTAGGAAAAACCATTGAGGCTGGATTACTAATTTCACAGTATTGGGCCGAAGGAAAGAGATCCATTCTAATTATCGCTCCGAAGTCCTTAAGGCACCAATGGAAGGATGAGCTTGATCGCCTGTTCTTTCTTAAATCCGATGTTCTCAATAGTGCCATTTACCGAAAGATAAAGAAATCTGGAGAAAACGATCCATTTGATCGCAATGAAAAGATCATCATAACAAACGAACACTTCGTTGATGCCTACTCAACTCAGATAAAACTCTACAAGTGGGACCTAGTTATTATCGACGAGGCTCACAAGCTTAGAAATGTATGGAAAAAATCTCGCACGCAGGCAAAGCGTGCAAAGAGTGTTCGGGATGCAGTTCGTGGATTCAATAAAGCCCTTTTGACTGCTACTCCAATGCAAAACAACCTCATGGAGCTATACGGCTTAGTTAGCTTCATTGACGATTACATTCTTGGAACTCCAGAAAGCTTCGCCGCCACCTTTTGCAATGTTCCAGAAGAGCAGCGCGAAGAGCGGCTAATCGAGCTTCGTCATCGAATGAGTCGCTTCTTTAATCGTGAACTTCGCCAGAATGTGAAGGACTACGTTCCATACACAAATCGAAACCCAATGACATTCACTTATGAGCCGTCGGTAGATGAAGAAAAGCTTAGAATTGGATTTGAAGACTTTCTAAGAAGACCGATTATTCACTCTATTCCTACTTCAGCGTTGCCTTTGCTAAAGCTGATCTATCTTAAATTGCTGGCTAGTTCTACTTTTGCTCTCAAGAATAGCCTGCTCAATCTGTACTGCCGCTTAATGTGGCTAAGTGTAAATCTCAATAATCGAGAGTTATACGAAAAGCTTTACTCAGACATTAAAATCAAACTAACAAACAGCGATGGCACGCGAGCGGACGAGTTGGAGAGGTTTGAAAAGAGACTGTTTAAGGGCGTGATCTCCAAAACATTCGATGCACTTAGAGAGCGCGCCGAAGCTGCCCTTGCAGAGTTCGAGCTAACAGACGAAGAGTCCGAAATATCAGCAACCTACGAGGAAACCGATTCCGAAGATGACGATCAGGACACGCAAGAAGAAGTTCTCCATCCTACTGATGAAATTGAAGAAGAAGCAAAACTGATTTTGTCATTCATCACGACATCTAGAGAAATCTCAGAAAACAAAAAAGCAGATTCTCTTATCGAGGCTCTCAATCAACAATTTGCAAAAGCGAAAAGCGAAGGTTGGCCCGAAAAGGCCGTAATTTTCACTGAGTTCAGAACTACTCAAAATTATGTGCTAAAGGCTCTTGAGAGAATGGGTCTGAACTTAAAATCAGATGTCGTCATTTTTAATGGCGATTCTGGAGATACAGAAGAGAGAAAGTCTCTGGTGTCTGAATTCAAACAGAATAAAAAAATCTTTCTTACAACCGAAGCAGGATCAGAGGGATTAAATCTCCAATTTTGCAATCTAATCATCAACTATGACCTTCCTTGGAACCCACAGCGCATAGAGCAAAGGATTGGACGCTGCCACAGATATGGTCAGCCGCTCGATGTAATAGTCGTAAACTTTGTTAACAAGAAGAACGGTGCAGATGTCCGAGTGCTTGAGCTTCTTCAAGAGAAATTCAACTTATTCAAAGGTGCCTTTGGTGCTAGTGACGAAGTACTAGGACAAATTGAATCTGGTCATGATTTTGAAAAGGAAATTCTGAAAATCTATTTGGCTTGTAGAACACCTGAAGAGATCAAGAGCGCATTTAATGATCTATCTGAAAAACTAAAGTCTAAGATTGATAAATCAATGACTGACGCAAAAAAGTTGCTCTTGGAAAACTTCGATGAAGAGGTTCAGGCGAAGCTAAAATTCAGAGAAGAGCAGACCAAAAAGACCGTTGATGAGTTTAGCAGAAAGTTTAATACAATCGTGGAATTTGGTTTTGATGGCCTTGGAATAGAAGCCAAGGACGGAGTCTTTGAAGTCACGTCCCCAAATGGCCAGATCACAGAAGGGCGCTATTCCACAGATTTATCCTCGGAAGCTACTCCGATTCTAACGAACAATTCCTTGGGAGAGCTTTTCTTAGCAAAGGCAAAGTCTTCGTCTACTCCGCCACAAATTCTAGAGTTTGATCTTTCCAATTATGAAAACACCATTTCCTTACTAGAATCACTGTCCGGCGAATCCGGCATACTTGCAGCATATCACGCCAAGCTCTCTGCATTTCGAGACGAGGACTGCATTCTTCTTGCAGGGGCCACCCAAGAAGGCAAATCCATTTCAGCAGAGGTCATTTCAAAGCTTTTTAGGCTAAACGCCCGTCCGACTACCGGACAGCTTTCTGAAGTGAATTTGAAAAAGGTTGAGGCCAACATTAAGTCCGAACTTGAGGCGTTAAATTTGAAATTGGCTGAAAAAAACAAAGTCGTATTCCACGAAGAAATCGACAGGCTAGATGCCTGGGCTGAGGACATCAAATTAAGTCTAGAAATTGAGATTAAGCAGTTGGACCAGGAGATTAAGACCTTGAAGACTGCCTCAAAAAAAATGAGTAACTTAGAGGAAACGGTTCAGGCCAAAAGACACATCAAAAATCTCGAAGCCAAGCGCAATGAAAAGCGAAAGGAACTTTTCTCTTCTCAAGATCGTATTGATCAGGAGAAGGAGTCAGTTCTAAACCGTATTGAACAAAACATGAATATTAAAACAGAACTAACTGAGATTTTCACCATCGGATGGAAAGTCGTTTAGGGAGAAGGAATGACGAAACAAAGATTAGAATTAGACTGGGTAGGAAAAGATGAAAAATTCATACTTGAACCTAGAATCTTGATTGAAAAGGAAACACTTTCGGTAGGCGCCAAAACCACTCAAAATCTCTTAATACATGGTGATAACCTTTTGGGTCTTAAGGCTTTGGAAAATGATTTCAGTGGCAAAATTCAATGCGTATATATTGATCCCCCGTTTAACACTCAGCAGGCTTTCGAGCATTACGATGATGGCTTAGAACACTCGCTCTGGCTATCAATGATGAAAGCGCGCCTTGAAATAATTCACAAACTCATTTGTGCCTCAGGCAGTCTCTTTATTCATATTGATGACAACGAACTTGGCTATCTGATTGCGCTCGCTGACGAAGTTTTCGGGAGAAACAATCGAATATCAATAATTACATTCAAGCAAGGCGCCGCGACTGGACACAAAGCAATCAACAAAGGTGTCGTAAACACTTCAAATTTCATTCTGATATACGCAAAAAACAAATCAGAGTGGAAAAACAAGAAGATTTTTACGGCCAGAGATCGTGACTCTCGATATGACCAGTTCATCCTCAATCGTGATCAACCAATAGGTAAGTGGAAAATGATTCCGCTTCGACAAGCGTTCTTGGAGTCACTGGGAATTTCTGCAAAAGAAGCAAAGGGAATTTCTAAAGAGGACTTTGAGAGTCAGATTTCAACATTTGTATTAAATAATCCAGACTCTGTTGTGCAGCTTGCTCGCCCCGATTACAAAAGCGTAGGGGAACAAGTTAGAAAAATGATTGATTTATCGGCTGCAAACCCTACCAAGTTTTACCATCTTCAGCGAGAACAGCATTCAGATATGTATTTTCTCAAGGGCAAGAGGTTGCTGTTTTATTCGCAAAAACTCAAGGAAGTGGATGGCCAACTTGTGGCTGGCGAGCCCCTTACGACAATCTGGGACGATCTATTATCAAACAATCTCCACAATGAAGGAGGAGTAAAACTACCTAAAGGAAAAAAGCCAGAAGCTCTCATTAAGCGCGTTATCGAGATGTCCACCGACAAGGGCGACTATGTTCTAGATAGTTTTGGGGGGAGTGGCACTACTGGTGCGGTAGCTCATAAAATGGATAGAAAGTGGATTATGATCGAGTTGGGTCAGCAATGCGAAGAGCTAATTGTCCCTCGCTTGAGTTCGGTCATAAGTGGAAAGGATGATTCTGGTGTCACATCTGCCTGCAACTGGAAAGGCGGCGGCGGATTCAAGTTTATGACTCTAGCCCCTTCTCTCCTAGAAAAAGACGACCGAGGTAACTGGGTTATTTCAAAGAAATACGACGCAACAATGCTTGCGGCGGCAGTTTGTAAGCATGAGGGGTTTAAGTTCCACCCAGATCAGAAGGTGTATTGGAAACAAGGTTATTCTACAGAAAAGGACTTCATATTCGTCACCACTCAGTTCCTCACGGCAGAACACCTTCAAAGAATTCATGATCAACTAAAGCCTGACGAAACATTACTCATCAGTGCTAAAGCATTTAAGGTTCCCGCGAATAAGTTTGATCGAATTACACTTAAAAAGATTCCGCAGTCCTTACTCACTCGCGGAGTTGAGTTTGGAAGAGATAACTATAGCCTAAATATCAAGGAACCAATCCAAGAAGAAATGGATATGGATGCCGAAATGTAACTAAGTTTAACTGCTGCAAGGATGCGCAACATGGGAAACACAACACGAACTTTGGCTCAACGAATGAGCCTACGAAAACCACAGAAAGAAAGTCTTGAGATACTTGAAAGAGCATTTCAGGTCGTTGATTTCAAATCCAAAGACTCTAAAGAGAAAAAACTCGATGCTCTTTTAACAAATGGTGGATTCGGAAATCTCAAGGAATTTGATCGAGATTTCCCATCGCTTTCATTTGCGATTGCTACTGGGGTTGGAAAAACGCGGCTTATGGGTGCGTTCATCTCCTACTTGTTTATCGAGCACAAGATTCGTGACTTTCTAATCCTCGCGCCCAATTTAACCATTTATAATAAATTGATTGATGATTTCAGAAACACATCCAGCCCTAAATACGTCTTTCGTGGCATTGGTGATTTTGTTCACCATGAACCCAGGATTATTACGGGTGACGACTACGAAAGCGTAAACACTCCTAGAAAGCAGATGTTTAAGCCTGGCCAGCAACAGGCTCTCTTTACAGAAGACTTGGCCATAAATATTTTTAACATCTCTAAGCTAGATAAAGATGTCTCAAAAATTAAATCCATCAATGAGTATCTTGGCGAAGCGTATTTCGATTATCTGAAGAACCTCGAAAATCTCGTTGTTATCATGGACGAATCACATCGTTATCGTGCCGAAAGAGGTATGCAAGTCATAAATGATTTGAATCCGATCCTAGGTCTTGAGCTAACAGCAACACCTGTGGTTTCAAAAGGTGGAAAAGACATCCCTTTCAAAAACATTGCTTACGAATACTCTTTGGCGAAGGCAATTCGTGATGGGTTTGTAAAGGAACCCTACGCAGCGACCAGAAAGAACTTTGATCTGAAGTCGCTTAAAAAAATGGATAAAGACGAGCTTGATCAAATGAAGCTTCAGGATGCTGTCGTGATCCATGAGAAGACAAAAACTAGTCTGGATATTTACTCAAAAAATAATGGCCTCCCAAGGGTTAAGCCATTTATCCTTGTGGTCGCTGAAGATACGAAGCATGCCGAAAAATTATTAGACCTAGTTAAATCTCCGAAGTTCTTTGATGGGCAATATTCTGAAAAGGTAGTGACCATTCACTCCGGCCAAAAAGGAAGTGAAAAGGACGAAGTTGTTCAAGGCTTATTGTCTGTTGAGAAACCAGAGAATCCAGTGGAAATTGTTATCCACGTCAATATCCTCAAAGAAGGATGGGACGTTACAAACCTCTTTACCATTGTTCCACTTCGATCTGCCGCCGCCGTAATTCTAAGAGAGCAAACTTTAGGGCGAGGACTTAGGCTCCCCTATGGACAGCGTACAGGAGATCCTAATGTTGATCGCCTGACCGTAGTAGCGCACGAGTTATTCAAAGAACTAATTGAGGCGGCCACAGATCCTAACTCGATAATAATGAAAGAGTACATAATTGACCCTGACGATCCAGAGTTTAAGCATGGACAGGAAATAGTCACGGTTCCATCACTCGCTGAAGCAGGGTTGCAAAAAGTCCAGGAAGAAATTGAAAAGGCCAAAACTCCCGAAGCTAAAAAAATGGCCGAGGTAAAGTACAACCTTAAAAAAGCTATTATTGATGCCGTTGCAGATGGGACGGCCATCACAGACGTGAAATCACTCAAAGAGTTAACCGAAGCCAAAGTCAAAAAAGAGCTTCAAAAATCAGTTACCGAAACATTGCCTCTCATGGAAATGTTAACCGACGATCGAGATAAGATTGTTGCAGAACTCCTAAAAGACGGTTTGCTGGAAGAAACTCTGCAAGAGATAATTTCTGGAACTATTGAAATACCAAGGATTGTTATTCAGCCGAGTGGTGAAACTAAGACAGGGTTTCATACGTTTAAGCTCGACACTAAGCCATTTCCGAACTGGCAACCTGTCGATGAGGAAATTCTGATTAAGGCCCTTCAATCTGGAGAAACCAGTAGTATTGGAATTATCAAAAATAATGCGAATTCTAGGGATACAAATGTAAATACAATAGTCCGACAACTCATCAATAATGATGAAGTTGATTATGATGAACACAAGGACCTGCTTTATTCTTTAGCGGAAACGGCGATTGAACACATAGAAAAGAGTCACAAAGATCCGAACAAAGTTTCAAACGTAGTTCAGTTTTACGCGAAGGACATCGCGAGCCAAATCTGGTTACAGATGTCAGGAAAATTCTTTGTGAAAGACGCAGGCTACGAAGCCTCTGATGTCCAACCATTCCAACGAATTGAAAAACACAACTTCTCAAAAATTCGCTCGGACAACTTGGTTGATTTCAGGACGACGTTCAAATCAACAGGCGAAATGCGTTTGAAAATTCTGAAGGGTTTTAAGAAATCCTGCCATAGCTACTATAAGTTTGATGTCAAACCAGAGAGAGACTTTGCCGTTATTCTAGAAGACGATAAAAATGTCGAGAAATGGCTAAGGCCGGCGCACAACCAGTTCAAGATTTTCTATAGCAATCAATCCAAAATGTATGAACCCGATTTCGTAGTTCAAACTGAAAAAGTCATCTATATGGTGGAAATCAAAGATAGTGCGGAACTTCAATCAGATGAAGTACAAGATAAAGCACGATCCGCAACCCAATACTGCAATTCGGTGAATGAATACCTCAAAGCTAATGGCGGGCGTACTTGGAAGTATTTGCTGATCCCGCACGATCAGGTGGAGACAAATAAAGATATCAAGTTCTTCCAAAGTTTTGAGTACAAATCAAAAGACAATTAACCGACCTGTTGACGCTTTGGAAATCCGATTTGGGACTGTAATTCCATTAGAATGTGGAACATTGCTAGCGAGTCCATTTTGCAATATTCAAGCAAGGCTCGTTTGATTGCTTCGCGCTCAGTGCTACCTGGGGCTAGTGCGACCATTTTTGAATATTCCAGTACAGCTTGATCGCCTTTTTTTATCGCAAGCTTGTCGTAAGAGAATTCTGGTTTGAAAACTGGAAGGACATTCTTAATCGAACTCGAACCTTCAAATCTGTGATCCCAATACCAGCGTTTAGCAAATGGAATTTCAAGATCCCACATTCGATCAATCAGAATATCCAAGCTGTGTGAAAGTTCGGGAATTTCTTCTGCCAATTCTTTCGTTCTTTCACGCTCATATGTCAGATGATATACGATAATTGATCCGCCATCGTCTTTGATATCTCTGACTAGGTGCTCGGCAAATTTTCTAGATGGGTTCGATGCTTCGTCATGGATGAATTCCTTATGAATAAGATCACCATCTGGTTTGTCTAAAATATGCAAAGAATACTGCGTTGTAAGTTGTTTGTGCGGCCAGTTTCCATTGTATCTGGGTACGGCATAAGCAACTGATTCATAATCTAGAAAATAGAGAGGATACTTGAGCTTTTCCAAATGTCCTTGGATTTCTCTAAGAGCAATCTGAACGTCATTTTCACGGTGAGCTTTTGCTTCAACAGCCTGGTTGGCTGTAAGTTTGAACTCAGTGGGAATTTCGGAGATTCGCTCAATACTCTTTTCTAAAAGCTCTCCTCGTTTTGAGTCGCTGATTCTGCCGAGCGTATGGATGCTATCTGGCCCCACGTGACTCCAACAATAGGTGGTAAACTCGCATGGATATGGATTATTGCATCTAGAGCCTATGTCTTCTAATGGTGTTGACGACAAGTTTAGGGTTGCTTGAATTGCCGGCAAAAAACCTTCGATTTCTGCTAAATTGGCAGCGATAAGTCCATCAAGAGGCTTGATTACGAATAGCGAATTCATATCAAGGGAATTTTCAAAGGAATATTCACGATTCAGGTGCATCAAATTACAACTTCGTAGTTTAATTCCGCAATTCGTTAGAACCCACTTTTGTATGGCAACGTCGTCATAGTGCGCTTTTGGCTCGACATCATTTGTCGATTTAACTTCAATTAAATCCCAGGTACCATCAAAGTTGTTCTTCAAGATGTCCACCCTGACTAAAACATTCTCAAACTGAAATCCACCCTCGAAGATCGCTTCTGGATGTGACTTCATAGCTTGCTGAGTTGTCTGAATCGCTAGTTCACCTTGCGTGTGATCAGCGTCAATCATAATGCCATTTGGAAACATCTTGATAGCCAAGGCACCGACTTCTTTTCCTTGGTCGAACAAGTTTTTCTGAAAATCAGAAGGCAGATCAGCCACTTCTTTTTGATGGCGATATAGCCAAATTGCTTTCATGCACTTTCGTGCTTTGCAATATTGGGATTTGGAAAGCCTAAATACTTTTGACATCGAATATATATCGGCTCAATCGACTTTGGGCTTGATGGTATTTATGGCAAATTGTGCGCGAGAGTGTCTCTGCTAACCATATCCTGGGACTCCTAGTTTTGGGAGTAAATCCTGAATTACCATTTGGTCTGTCTGATCTTCTTCAAAATCCTTACACAGTTGCTTAAAATACTTTTCGGTTATATTCCCGTAGATATTCAGAAATCTAAGCAGGCGTTCACCCGTAGGGACATTTTCCCTGCCGTTCTCAATTTGGCTAATATAGCTATCTGAGTATCCTAGAAGCTGTCCTGCTTTCCTCATTGAAAGGCCATTGCGCTCTCGCAATCGCTTCATTACGCGAGCCTCTACGCTCATTACGACTCGATCTGTTCGCCCCATTCAAAAACCTCCACTCAAAACGCTACATGCTTAGTAAGCACTTAGTATGTCCAGACATGAGCCAGAACTGTGTCCAGCTTTGGATTATTTATTTGAGTGAAAACCGAGTATCAGAAAGTAAATAGATTGCCCACAACTTACTGATTTCTCCTCTGAAAATGAGAGAAAAGTAAACCGAGTGAATCTTGGTTAAAACTCACTCAGTTCGATTTTATCTTTACCGACAAATGGTGGAGGCGGGGGGAATTGAACCCCCGTCCGCAAGTGATCCGCGATAAGGCGCTACATACTTAGTCGATATTTTAATATGATGATGGGACCTCTATCGACAAAGTTCCCATCAAACATTCCCCCAGTGGATTTAAGCGAGCCTGCTGGAGAAAACCCAGCTCACCGAGGTCACTAAATGACAATCAATCTAAGAGCGCAACCACCTCAAAGTTGATCGTGCGGCTAATTAAGCTGCAAGTGCGTAATCGTTGCCAATTACAAAATGCACGTTTTTAAAGAGGTCCTCATGCGCCCCTGTATGCTCCTTATGTTTCAGCACCCACGTCGAAGCCAGTACGCCCCCATGTAGAACAAAAAACATTCTTTTCACCTTACCACACTTTTCAGCGGCAAAATGAAAATCGTTTATCCTTCCTTTTGAAGTCCTCACATTCAATGATTAAATTTTCCATGACGCAGTACTTTGGTCTTGCTTGCATTACTTAGCCTTAACGAGATCCTGACTTAAGCAAGGGACAATTTGCGCCAAATGGTCCAGATATCCACCATTTATGTGTGTATTCCACAGACTTATCCACATCGGGTCGGAAAAATCGGGGCAAAAATGTCACCAAAATTTAAGATTCTTAAATTTACCCGAAATATTTTCGGCTTAGAATTTTGCTTAATTGATTAGCAAAAGGGGGTGAATGAAGGGGTGAGTTGAACGCAAAAAAGATGTCGAAACTCAAAAAAAGCTCCGACATCCTCGCATTTGTAAAAGTCCCAAAAACTATTGCGCGGTTAAAGAGAAATCATCTAAGTGCAAGTAAGCTGAACCCGCATTCTTATAACCCCACACAACAGCAGAGCTAAATGAACTAGGCGCGGTAAAGATGACTTCGTATTTTTGATAAGTCGTTCCGGTGACAAGAACAGTGTAGGAAGCCCCGGCGATATCTTTGCCAGAAGCATCTCTAAACTTCACTCCGGCCCAGGCGTATTCACTGGAAGCGGCACTTAATTTTCCGTACACCGAAAGCTTATATGTTTTGCCAGCAACCAGGCCGCTCAATACTTGCGCGCGACCACCCGCCGCCGTTCCGATTCTTAAACCATAAGAGCCGGCAGAGGCATTAGCAACGACACTTGAATTGCCCCAATCTTCACCCCAAGAAGTCAGCGAAGATTCAAAGCTTGGATTTAAAACTAAATTAGGCGCTGGTTGAGAGGCGGCCGGTGCACTTGTTTGAATCACGTAAACTGAAGTCGCCGGAACGCTGATTGAAAGTGTGGCCGATGATGAAGACACATTCGATGAAGAACTGAGTGCGGGTGCGGTGTCCGTCGATTTACCAGTGAGTTTATAAAGTGTTCCTGAAAAGGCCGATGTTTTACCTTGGATATTTAGGGCCACAGTTTGGGCAGAGCTTGCTCTGTTTACCAGGATCACATTTACCATGTTCGTCGCCGAATCTAATTGGCTGAAAACTCTTAAAGTCGTTGTAGAACCAGAGTTATAGACCGCGCGGTTCCCGACGAATTTTGAAACTAACGCTAGGGCCGTGCCGGAAGCGTTTAATTTATTAGTTGAAGAAAAAGTATCTGAAGCTTGCGGGGTTTTAGCAGAGAAATTATTAATCCAACGGCTGGCCCAAAGTTCCACATAATCAAGGCGAGAGTATTTTAAAGCTTCTAAAAGAATCTCCACCGTCATCAGTGCCGAGCCTAAATTATTAGGATCGTTGGAAGAGAAATTCATGCTGCTTGTTTCGGTCATCGAAAGACGAAGATGTGAAGTGTTCACCACCGATTGTGCGCGGCTCAGGGCGTTTTCAACACTTTTAATGCTGGCGCCATAATCAAGTGTGCCCCAAGAATTTTTATTAGCTTGATAGTTTGCAAAGTTAGAACCGTATTGTTGATAAGAATGCACCACCAAGAAATCAAGAGCTTGGGCCGCATAAATATTTAAAGTCGGATGTTTATAAGTCAAAAGTGAATAGAACCATTCCGTCGTTTCGCCATTAGCACCTAGTTTAATACTTGGATCAATGGCTTTTAAAGCTTGCGACCATTCGATGACGTCTTTAGCGTATTCGCTGACGCTCATTTGATAAACGTCGGTGTAATTGGAATTAAAAATATAGGTTTCGTTACCGATTTCCCATTGGCCTACTTTATAGCCTTTGTCTTTAGCGTACTTCACCCAAGCTTTGGCCATCTCTAAAGCTTTTGCTTTATCGGTACATGGATAACAAAGAACGACGTTAGGAATGGCTTTTGCCGCATTAGCGACCGCCATGAATTGGTCAAAGTTTAAACCCTTAGAGTAAACGCCTGCCGAATTTGCAAGCGAGCTATTTGCCGGATACCAGCTGGTATTGGCCACACGGTGAGTGGACGGGCGTGGCGCAGAAATATAAGCAGGGTCGGTAAAGTAATAGTTATCGGCCGTTTCACCTTCAGGAAAGCGCAGGCGCTTTGAGCCGGTTGATTGAACCGCGGTAGTTAACGAGCTTTGCGAAAGTGTTCCGTCATTCATTTGGTTTAAAACCATGCCGACGGGGTTGGCATTTATCTCGGTGATCGTGGTGTTTGAATTTACGGAAACATTGATTTGTGCATAAGCGATGTTTGCCAAGAACAGGCTGGCCGCCAAAAACTTCACCATTCCCGAATCCCCTTAGTGTGATGTTTGGACCCATCTATTCGGTCGAATATAAGTATGACTAAAGATTCCGGATCATATTGAGGCGCAGTTGTAATGTAAAAAATCTCAAGTGAAAGATATTGGAATTCGAAGGGTTTGTTTTCATTTTGCAAACAGTCGTTTAGAGACAGCTGAAGAGGTATTCATCTAAGGCATAACAATGTGCCAAGAATACCTTTTGGTTACGATAAAGGCAGTGCTATATCCCCGGCCATTGAAAAAGGGGAATGTCCATGAAGAACTTAATGTTTGTGTTTGCGATGTTAACGTCAGTGGTTTTTGTAAATCACGCCCAAGCTCAGCAGCTTGAGTTGCCTTTTAAGTCTGCGGATCAAGTCTTGTTATCAACGATGCCGGGGGATGCGAACGCGCGCTACATCAATAACGTTTCGTCATTGCCTTCAAAAGTTGTAAAAGCGTTTGATCAAGTCGATCTTCCATTTGAAATGGGTGATGGCTATTACAATTACCGCGCGGGTGCTTTTTACGAAGTGACTGATAATGGGGTGGTTGTCGGCTATATCGAGGCGAACCTAATGACATATACTGAAGACCCAGGATTTTATCTGGGACTTGCGTTTATCAATGCTAAGGGCCTGCGTTTAGAGATCGATCCTAATTACGGTGAATTCACTCTTGATGAGCTTCCGTCTGAACTTCATCCTGACCCTGATTATGAATAATTTGTAACGGTATCGGGCAGTGTGCCAGCCGCAAAAAAATTGGCTTTGTTTTGCGGCTGTGACATAAGAAATTCATGTCTAATCAAATCAAAAACCCGTCCCCACTTGTTGAAACTGTTCTTAAACTTGATAACTATCTTTCTGAAATCGTCCGATTGGGCGAAAAGATTGAAAGCATGGATCTAAAAACAGACTTCGACTATGAGCAAGCTCAAAAACTAATGAACCACTTTACTCAATGTGGTCAAGGTGTCGCTGAAGAGGTTGTTCAACTTTCTGCGACTTTAAACGAAGCCCGCGCTAAGGCGGAAGCCGCAGCCCAAATCGTAGCCGCTCGCGCCGAACAAATCCAAGCTCGCCAAAATGATCACCATCAAAAAATGGCTGACTTCCGCGCTTTGGGTGACAAGGTTCGTGATTTGACTCTTTCCCTGAATGATCTAAAACGCCCCGACGGGGAAGAGCTTACCGATGACGACAGGGCTCATCTTTCAATGCGTTTGTCAGAATTCCAACTTCAACTTCAGCCTTTGATTGCGGAAGCTTTGAAACTGAAAAATGAAGCTCATACTTCTCGCCTTAAAACGCTTGAGCAAGGTGCGGATTCTTTGGTTCAAAGCTTATCAGCGATTGGTCGTCGTTTAGAGCTTTTAAATACCTCTGGTACTTCCGCGCACTAGAGTGCATCATAAAAGCCTATGAAAAATCTGATTTTCCAGCAGCTTTTTGAAAGCGAAAGTTCCACTTTCACCTATATCCTTGCCGATCGTGTTACGCGCGAAGCCGTGATGATTGATCCGGTTTTAGAAAAAGTCGACAGAGACCTTCAGCTGATTAAGGAATTAGATCTTAAATTACTTTATATCCTTGAAACTCACGTCCATGCCGATCATATCACCGGTGCGGGAAAAATCGCGGATGCTACGGGCGCGCAGATTGCTTTAAGCTCTGAAGCTAATATCGAAGGCTCTTTTAAAGCACTTAAAGAGGGGGATGTGATTCGTTTTGGCCAGTATGAAATTAAGGTATTAACAACTCCGGGTCACACCAATAGCTGTCTGTGCTTTTTAATGAGTGACCGAGTCTTTACTGGTGACACTTTAATGATTCGCGCTAATGGCCGTACTGACTTTCAAGAGGGATCGGCAAAGAGCCTTTATGAAAACGTGCGCACTAAGCTTTTTGTTCTGCCTGACGAAACTTTGGTGTATCCAGCACATGATTATAAAGGCTTTACCTCATCGACTATTGGGGATGAGAAAAAGCACAATGTTCGACTGAATCAACAGCGTAAACTGGAAGACTTCGTTCAGATTATGGCGGATTTAAAATTACCTCCGCCAAAAAAATTGGACGTCGCGGTTCCGGCGAATTTAAAGTTAGGCAGAGTTTAGAGCTGAGCATTGCGTGCGGGCTCTGCCTCAGGTTTTAAGAACTGAAACGGTTTTGCGGGTGCAAACTTATTTGAAACATCGCCGATCAGCTCATAGTTTTTGATTAGACCGATCTTTTGTACGGGTTGTCCTTGAGCGAAATTAAGTTTTGCAAAATCCACCCATACAATATTAGGGCTCAAAACATTTTCGTAAAAATAAATTCCCTTAGTTAAATCTGCGACAGTTCTCCAGCGTGTAGTAGAAATATACGGACGAACAGGGTCTGGCGTACCAAAGGGTTGAGAAACGTTTCTTAAAACGCTTAAGACTCCGGCCACGGCTTCGCGGTAATCTTTGGGCTCAGGCAAAGCATTGCTATAGTAAGCAGCGCGGATAAAGCGATCGGCCGCGTCGGTGGTGCCGGGTAATTTCTGAGTCCCTCCGAAACCTTTGTATTTGCTTAAGGCAGCGATCTGTTGATCAAACGGTGGGGAGTTCGTCATCACTTTAAAATTTTTATCGTGATAAATCTTAACCTTGCCGTCGATGTATTCCAAAATCGCGGAATCTCCGGTTTTATCGGAAAGCGAAATATGGACGGTACCTTCTCTTCGTCCCGCCGCGGTTTGAATGCCGGCAGTTTGAACTTGGAAGGGATTCTTTTCGGTATAGGAAACCGCCTCTGCCACGGTAGCAAAATTATCTAGATAATATTGACTCCATAAACTCACAGCGAGCCCCGGAATCTTAGGGTCGCGAGTTGGGAACTTGCTTTCAGTTAGATAAAGCAGATTCGCTGTCAGACCTTTTTCGTTAAGTCCATCGGCGGTTCCGATATCATAGGCGGTGATAATCACACTGCCATATTTAGAAGTCCATTTCAGGGGGTTTTCGTGAGTGAGGCCCTCGCGCGAAATTCCTCGAGGTAAAAGCCACATGTTTGACATCGTGTCTTCAGCCCAGTCCATATTGCGCCCCACAATGACGTCACTTTTTTTATTTTCCCATAAAACTCGGGTGCAGGGATATGCGGGCAAGGCAACAACGGTGCTGATCGTAAGAACAAGGATGGATTTGAGATTCATAAGCTTTCTCCTAGAGTTTTGATTTAACAATAAGAAAAAGTTTATGCCGAGGGAATAGCGGTCTTTTTGTGGATTGAAAGTTGGATGTTTGCCTGTAAGTAAGATTTGTTCTTAAAGGGCTAGTTCCATCTCAATATTGCAGCGTTCATAATCGGGGTGCGGACCTAAATGTGTGGTTTTAAATCCATGCTTTTTGTAAAGCGTGATGGCGGGCTCTAAAATGGTATTTGAAAGCAGCATCACTTTGTTAGCCCCTTTTGTTCGGGCCCATTTGATGGCTTCTTCCATTAAGATATCTCCGTAACCTTTTCCGCGCGATATTGGGTCGACGGCCATTTTTGCAAGTTCATAACAGCCGACGCCGTGCTCGATCATCGCGCAGGTTCCTTTGGCGACTTCATTTTCTAAAAGAAAAAAGATTTCGCCATGTTTTAGGACGTTTTCATAAGGATTTTCAAGCTGGGCAATGTCCATTGGTTCAATTTTAAAATACTTTTCAATCCACTGGCGATTAAGCTCTATATAGCTATTAACGTATTTGGGATTAAAGGTGATAACTTTAACTTGATCCATAAGTTCGCTTAAGTTAGCACAAGTTCATGGTCTTGAAAATAAGTTCGAGAATGATAACTAGTATGCTTTTAGATACTATGAGGCCTTATGGAAAAGCGTAAATTTAATTGTCCCGCGGAGATGACGATCAGTCTTATTGGTGGAAAATGGAAAGCTATTTTGCTTTACAATATGCGCAAAGGATCCAAAAGATTTGGCGAATTAAAGCGGCTTTCGCCGGGCATTACGCCAACGACCTTAACCAAAGAACTTAAGGAATTAGAAAAATCAGGCATCGTGCAGCGCTTTGCGATATCTAAAGATCGCTTAGCCGGTGTGGAATACTCGCTAACCCCGAAAGGTGAATCCTTAAAGCCTGTTCTGTATGCGATGATTCGTTGGGGAATTGCGAATCAAAAAGATTATGTGATTGGCGATTTTGGGATGGCTGTTTTTCAGAAATAGAAAAATAAGTAAGCAGCGTCGGCTGAAAAGTGAAGCATATAAAAAGCTAAGAATAAAATGGCTCTAAGCATAAGATCCCTGAAACAATTGTTTTAATCTGATGAGTAAATAGCAGAATTTAGCAAAAATGATTGTTAGGATTTTGTTCTTAGAAGGTTAAGATTAGCGAGTTCATTATATTTTCGAGGTGAAGATGTCTTTGCATTTTTTTACGGTCAAAAAATTGGAAGATTTAAAAAGATGCTTTCCCGTTATGCGGGAACTTCGTCCTCATCTTAGTTACGAAGAATATCTTTTAATTTATCAAGAAGCGCAAAAAACCGATGGCTATGAAATCGTGGCCGTTGAAAGTGGTGATCAAATCTTAGCCTTAATTGGTTATCGTTTTTTATCTGATTTTGTTCGCGGAAGACATTTGTATATTGATGATTTGGTTTCAACCGAAAGTGCTAGATCTCAGGGTCTGGGCGCGAAGCTTTTGATTTACGCTGAAGAAATCGCGAAGCAAAATAAATGCAAAGTGCTTCGCCTGTGCACAGGTGTTGAAAACGAACGCGGTGTTAAGTTTTATGAAAAAAACAATTGGACTAAGCGGGCTTACGCCTATGCTAAGAAGATCGGATAAATATGACATCAATTCCTGGATTTCATTTTGATAGCGATCTGCGGGATGTACCCAATAATCTTGCGGAGTGGGAAAGTTATCTATTAGATCAGCAAGAAAAGATGAAATCTGCCGTTAATGATGAGGAAAGGCTTTCTTTATATGAAATGGCGGGGATTTCTTCTCGAATTTTGATGAAATTAGATAAGGCAGAGTTTTATTTAATGAAGTCTCTTGCATTGTCTTATAAAGGTGTCGCTCAGTCTCGAATTCTACAAAACCTTATCCGTTTGGCCCATGTCTACCAGTGGCAACGGGAATTTAAAAAGGCCGCAGGCCTTTTCGATCAAGCAAAAGAAATAATGAATGCTTCCGAGATTTCAGATTCGCTCAGAGCATCTTATCATCAGCATTTAGGTAAACTGTTTTTTGACCAAAAATTCTATGGACTGGCTTACGGAGATTTTTCCACATCCTACTTTTTGCGCCAGCGAAATGGTGCTGAGGCTGAGTTGCTAGAAAGCAGTGCTATCGCTATTAGCGAAGCCTTGAAAAGATGGAATAAAAGCCCTGCCAAAGGACTTGTGATTCGAAAGGCGGTTCTTACTGATGCTGAAGGGATCCATCAGGCACACATGAGGTCAATTCAAGAGATATGTGCCAAGGATTATTCCGAGGATGCAATTCAAGCTTGGGGATATCGTCCTTATTCTGAAGAGGCCCGGCATAGCGCTATCAAAGATTCGGATGTGTGGGTTATCGAGTGTCAGGGAAAAATTGAAGGTTATGCTCATATGAAGCATCATTTTAAAAATGGATGGAGAATTGCTCACGTATTTGGCTTGTATATTACTCCGCAAGTTTTGGGTAGGTCCGTGGGTAAGACGGCGATGCAAATCATGCTTGAGTGTATGAAATCTAGAGAGGTAAAAGAAGTTCGCCTGGAGTCGACGATCTCTGCAAAAGATTTTTATAAGTCCGTGGGTTTTAAAGAAAACGGACCACAAGCTTTCATTAAGATGTCAGGCGTTGATGTTCCTTGTCAGCCTATGCGAATGGAAATCGGATGACGGATTTTAAAAGCGCGTTAGAAGAAAGTATTTCTTATCTTTCATCATTTGAAGCTGTTGAAAGCATCAAACGAGATCCGTATTGGCCTAAGTGGGATACGCCGTGGTGGCACATGGCTGTTTTAAAAGAGCTGGGCTTAGCTCGTCAGATCCCTAAAATCACCTTGGATGCGATGGTGCACGCCTTACAGAACCACTATCTTCAGTTTTTCCCCATTCGCTCGGAAGAAGTTCCCCCGGGCACCGATTCTTATCGTCAGATTCCGTGCATTTGCTCAGTGGGAAATATGTATCAGATTCTTTTTGCAGCAGGGGTTGACGTCGACAGGGACTTGCCATGGATGCGCCCATGGTTTGTAAAGTATCAATTGCCTGACGGCGGCCTTAACTGTGATGAGAGCGTTTATACGAAGACAACACCCAAAAGTTCCATCGTTTCGACAATCTGCTGTCTTGAAGCGGTTTTATTCTGTCGTCATCAAGATTTAACGGCTGAAGAAGTGAATTTTTTGAATAAAGGCGCGGAATATCTAGTGCGCCAAAAACTTTTCCGCAGGATTTCAAATGGTGACGTTATTGATAACGACTGGATTGAAATTAGATTTCCACGTTTTTATGACTATGACTTCTTAAGGGGTTATTACTTTCTGGCAAAATGGAAAGAGGCCTCTGGTTTTTTGATTCCTGTTGATTTGGTCGAAGAAGTAGAAAAGCTTGTTTCCGCGCAGATGACAGATAAAGGAATTCAACTTCGCCGCTATAACTTAATTGATAAACGAAGCTATAATCCACAGGCCGACGGAACTTGGAAGATGGGCGAAGTGTCCGAGTTTAATCTGTTTAAAGCGGTCAGCTTTGATGGAGCTATTAGTGAACCGCTCACCAAAGCGTGGAATGAGATCAAAAATATTTCTTGTGTTCAATGATCAAACAGCGGTTGGAAACGACTTTGATACCAGCTTTTTCGGCGCGGACTTCCGCTTCAGGATTTGATATCCCTAATTGAAGCCAAAGAACTTCTACGCCACCGGCCTCTATGGCCTCATCCACGACTTCATCAATGCGGTCAGAACTTCTAAAGACGTCCACGAATTTTCTGTATTCGGCCGGAATTTCTTTTAATGTCTTATAAATTTTAAATCCACCGGCGTTATGATCCTTCGGGTAAGTACCCACCATCTCCCATCCATGATCACGCATGTACAGTGGAACATAATGGCTGGCCTTGGTGGCATCTGGGCTTAATCCGTAAACGGCGAATTTTTTGTATTTCTCTAAAAGTGCTTTGAATTCTGAATCTTTCACGTTCATGGATCACCTCAAAACCTATTCTTGCGATTTTGCTATTATTTGCAAGCTGACTGTAAGCAGTTTCGCCCGTGACACTGGACCCCAGGAGATACCGGTATTCCGATGCGAAAGACTTGATAAGATGGGGTGGCTAAAAAAGTTGAAAGGAGAATACATATGAAATCGGTTTTCATTTCTTTTGTTTTATTATTTGTATCGTTTGCGGTGAATGCGGCCAACGAAGTTGATGCTAAATCAGTCTATATGATTAGTACGTCCATCTTTATGAACGGAAAATTAGTTTCTAAGCCCCGTATCACTGTTTCAGAGGGTCAAGTGGGCACTATCACAGAGACCGACTCAAAGAAAACACACACCACTTCTTTAAAAGTTATTGCAACGAAGTCGGATATTCCTAACGACCCCAAGGCTCAAGGTGTTCTTTTAAATATGGATGTTTATAGCAAACGCGATGGAGAAGAAATCCATTCGACGCCTCAAATGATATTAAAAGAAGGACATCCAGGCAGCATCGAGATTGCTGAGGATTCTGGTAAAAATCTTAAATTAGAAGTGGTCGTATCAAAAGTCAGATAACTAAATCTTATCCACAACCGCTGTTAAGTTTCTTGCCGGGCCTTGAGTGATTAGCATATCGTCTTCGATGCGAACGCCACCAAGGCCTTTCCATTTTTCGACTTCTTGCCAGTTGATAAAATCTTTAAACTTAGTGCGATTTTCTGCGTCGTCAATCAAGCCCTTAATAAAATAGCATCCCGGCTCAACAGTGATCAGGAAGTTTTCCTTAAGTTCTAAATCCACGCGCAAGTTGGCACCACAGTATTTTTTTGGATTTAGATTTTCTGGACAACCAACATCGCGCACTCTCAGTCCCACAAGGTGACCGACACCATGAGGATAAAAGACGGCAATAGCACCCGTATCAAGAATGGCTTCCGTGTCGCCTTTCATAATATTTAATGCTTTTAACCCTTCGGCGATCACTCTAGCAGAAGTGCGATGCACATCATGCCATTGGGTGCCGATGTGGCATTTTTCGATGGCTTTGGTTTGTGCCTGTTTCACAAGATCATAAATTTCTTTTTGCATGGTTGAAAACTGACCACTCGCCGGGTACACGCGCGTGATATCCACACAGTAATCGTAAACATCAGCCCCGGCATCAATAAGAACCAAATCACTTTGTTCGACCTTTTTCATTGTAGGGATGGCGTGCAAGATCGCGGCGTTGCTTCCACTGCCGACAATGGTCCCATAAGGCATGCCGTGGGCGCCGTGGCGTTGGATTTCAGATTCAAATTCTATTTGAATTTCTTTTTCAGTGACCCCGGGACGAATAAAAGATTGAAGTTTTTTGTAACCTTTATTGGCAATATCGGCGATGTTTAAGATCATCTGCACTTCGTGAGCGTCTTTCACGCGACGAAGGGCATTTACTTTTAAGTGGATCTTTTCTAGCGTGGCTTTGCCTGCTTCGCTGGTAAGTGCAGAATCATTATAAGCAAGTTGGCCAATTTTATAAATTTGCGAAAATTTTTGGCCGCTTAAAAAAGATTCTAGTTCAGAAATATCACGGCCATGAAGTTCTTCATCCGCTCCTTCCCAAAACTTATCTTCGCGAGTCGCAAATTTAACAAAATCAATCCAGCCCGTACTTTTAGAAAAGAAAGCCACTCCGCGAGCAGAGCGAAAGCCCGTCAGCCAGTAATAGGTAGGATGAGGAAGGAAATCGTAAGTTTGATCAAGCCCGCCGGGTTTCCCGATTGGAAGTCCAGAAAGGACTAAAAGGCATTCGTCATTTTTAAGAACGTCGCTAAGAGCCTCAGCGACGTTCTTTTGTCTTTTTTGAATTACTTCTTTAGGAAAGATCGCCATAGATTTTACTATAGTCGCGTCTTTTAGAAGCTGTCTATTACTTTACAACTGTGTCGATTTTAATTTGGCTTTCTAGCAGGTTGTGAATAGGGCATTTATTCACAATCTCCGCTAAACGAGCCCGATCTTCATCGGTAAGATCACCGCGAAACGAAACCTCACGGCTAATGACCGAAGACTCTTTACTTTCAGAAACCACCTTTACGGTGACGTCTGTGGATTCTAATTTCATGCCTTTGCGATTGGCGTACATTTGGGCCGTGATGATCGTGCATCCCACCAACGCCGCTTCTAAAAGCTCATGGGGATTTAAGCCCTCATCGTGGCCGCCCAGTTTTTCCACCACGCCGGAAATAAGGCGATGATCGCGCACGGCTATTTCTGCTGTAAGTCCTTCTTTTCTAACTCCGGTAACCATTTTATAACTCCGCCTCTGGCTTTCTGTTGGCATTAATAAATTCGTTTAACGATCCATAAGCTAAAACCAGCTCTGGATCTTTTTCTAAGTGTTCTGTAAATCGACCCGCTAGACGTGTGCCTTTTTTTCCTAAAAGGTTGCGAATTTGCAGATGCAGACGTTCAAAGTCTTCCGCCGAGACGACTTCTGTTTCGTCCACGAAGGCGTCCATTTCGGCAATCAAAGCCGAAAGAGGTTGAAGCCATGCATAGCGATAATCTTGAGTCAGATACAATAAGAAATCAAACGAAGTCAGGCGGCGTTCAAGATCTTGTTCCGCCTGTCGGCGCTCTAGCTCTAAGAAACGTTGGTGGACGTTTCTTAGTCGTAAGCTGAGTTCGCGAATATTTTCTTTCATAACGTCTCCTAAGGTAAATCAAAGACTAAGAATTCGGAACCTTTGGTCCATGTGATGCGAAGGCTTTCAACTCCGGTAATTCCAGCGCCATCGCCTGAATTCAATGTCTCGTTTTCTACTTTCACATCACCCTTGACCACTTGGATCCAGATGTGACGGTGAAGGTAGGTTTTTAAAAGTTTTTCCCCGTCGTCGGTGGCTTTTACGGCATACATGTCGACATCTTGGTTGATGGAAACAGATCCGTTGCGACCATTACGCGAGCCTACTAAAACCATGTCACTGCAAGAAAAGTCGTTTTGAAAAAAGGCCTTTTGATCATAACTTGGTTTTACCCCAAGTACTTCCGGTAAGATCCAAATTTGTAAAAAATGTGTCGCTTGATCTTGCAAGTGATTGTACTCGGAATGTCGTACGCCAGTGCCGGCACTCATGCGTTGCACTTCGCCAGGCTTAATGACCACATCGCTGCCCATAGAGTCTTTGTGTTCAAGGGCTCCCTCAATCACGTAAGAGATGATTTCCATATCGCGATGGCCGTGAGTATCAAAACCAGTTCCGCCTTGAATGCGATCTTCGTTAATCACCCGCAATACGCTAAAGCCCATGAAGTCGCGATCATAGTATTCGCCGAATGAAAAAGTGTGCTTAGAATTCAGCCAGCCGTGTTGGGCGTTTCCTCTGTCGTTTGCTCTGCGTACTTGAATCATGGTGTTTCTCCTTTTTCATGAATCTTGGTGATGGATTTAATATAGGATTTAAACTATATAAATGCTAATACCGTTATTTTATATAAACGATAGCTTTAGATTATATAGTTGTGCCTGGACTTTATTGGCGGAGGGGTTGGTTTTTAGAAAGGAAATGCGCTACCCTGTATAGGTGGAGGATGAATGGCGCAGACAGTATGCATGCCCGATTTAAGTGATCGGCCTTTAGCGTGTTTCCGTGAAAAGGTGTTTAAATTCAATCGCTCCATCTTGTATCATGCTTGGACTAGTGGTTTAGATACTTGGTTTGCGGCCAAAGGTTCTGTACTAATGAACGTAGAAGTAAACGCACCCTTCTTTTTTGAAACCGCATTTAAGCCCGAAGGGGCGGATAAAGAATCTCGTCATCCCCATTACGGGCGATTTCTTAAATTAGTCGAAAATCAGCTCATCGAACTAACTTGGGTGACCGGGGCGGGCGGAACTGAAGGGGCTGAGACCGTGGTGCGCATAGAAATGCATGACGTCGAAAATGAAGTTTTATTGCGCGTGACCCATGCTGGCTTTAGAGATGAAAAATCTAAGGACATTCATCAATATGCTTGGGGTTTTGTTTTAGATAAATTGGCCGAAGATCTGGAAAAGAAATATTCCAAGTTAAACTAGCGGCCGCCCTAAAACGGCCGCTAAGCGGAGTTCTAATTTCCTTGGTAAGCTTTCTTTAAGGTTGCGATATCAAGTTTTTTCATTTTTAAAACCTCTTGCATCACCCGCTGTGATTTCTTTTGATCAGGATCTGCCATTAGATGAGCCATCATGGCAGGAACTACTTGCCATGACATGCCGAATTTGTCTTTAAGCCATCCGCACTGAACTTCTTTTCCACCGTCGGCGGTCAGTTTATCCCAGTAATAGTCGATCTCCTCTTGAGTTTCGCAATTAATCATAAACGACATGCCGTCATTAAAAAGATTGGCAAAATAGGATCCCCCGTTCACCGCGATAAAATCTTGTCCCATGGCTGAAAAAGAAATCGTGCGCACCGAGCCGGGAGGGCCGCCGAATTCATTTTCGCCAACGATGGTTTTTGTTTGAATCTTCGCATCTTTAAAAACGGAACAGTAAAAATTAACGGCCTGTTCAGCTTGGGTGTCGTAGCCAAGACAGATTGTTAGCTTATTCATAAAGGGCTCCTTTTTATATGGTACCTTTTTTAATTTCTTCAACCATTTGATCGATGACCATACCCCAGCCTTGTTCAAAACCCATTTCGGAGTGAGTCTTTCTGCCGGCAGCATCTTGGTGAATGGCAATGGCCGTGTACTTGGTTCCTTGGGGATGGTCTTCAAGTTTTATAACAGCCGTAAACGGGAGGTGAGATTGGATGGGGCGAAAGCCACGAGTCATGGTGGAGGTAAATACAAGTTTTTCATTTTCGATCACTTCCAGAACACACCCATCGTTCGGGAAAGATTGCCCTTCAGGAGATTGCATGGTCGTGATGAAGGCTCCACCGGGATGAAGTTCTTGAATTGCTTCTGAGACAGTCCACGGGCGAGGGCAGAACCAATTTTTGAAGCTAGAAGGCGTAGTCCAAGCTTTAAAAACCTGTTGTCGAGTTACAGGTAAAATACGTTCTAACACTAGGTCCAACTCTGGATTCACTGCAATGTCTTTAGTTTTTTCCATATTTGACTCTTTCTGAAGTGAGGGTTCTTTACATACTATACGGTATGTTATTTTTAAAACTCAATATGTTTTTAGGCGGTACTGTGATAATATGAAGGCATCTGTTAAATACCAATTGGTATGAAAAGGATCTAAGTTCATGGAAAGATTAGTAAAACGTGACTCGGAAAAGACTCGCGCCCAAATTTTGGACGTGGCTTTTATTGAGATCTATATGAACAGTTTTCAGGCCGTCAGTGTGGATCAAATTGTGGCAAAGACCAAAATGACCAAAGGCGCGTTTTTTCACCACTTCCCTTCGAAAAAAGAATTGGGCTATGTCTTAGCTAATGAATACTTGCGCGATATGATGGAAGAGCGTTGGATTAAGCCTTTACGGGTTTATAAGGATCCAGTCCAAGGGATTTTACATTGTTTTAAAAAGAACATTGTCGAAATCCCGGATGAGTTTATGGCCTGTGGATGCCCCTTAAATAATCTTTGCCAAGAAATGTCGACGGTGGATCCGAAATTCCGCGAAATTCTTAGCTCGGTGTTAGGTGCCTGGATCGAAGGCACTCGCGAGCATTTGGAACGCGGGAAATCAGAGGGCTATCTCAAAAAAAACCTAAATAGCCAGCAAATGGCTCAATATATTGTAATGGCGCAAGAAGGAGCTTATGGAATGGGAAAGGTCTTTAGAGATCGCAAGCTTTTACAATCCCTGCATGCGGCTTTAAAAGAACACCTAGAACCCTATCGCCTAGGTAAATAGTTAAAGCGCAGATTTCTTAGCGTCGGCGATAATTTCAAATGAGTGCAGGCGTTCGCTGTGCTCATAAACGTCCGACGTAATCATAAGTTCATCTACTTGCGTGCTATCAATAAAGTCCTGCATCTTGCGACGAACGGTTTCTTTGTCACCGACGATCATTGTTCTAGACATTGACTGCACTGTGGCTTCTTCTTGAACCGTCCAAAAAGGTCGCATGTCTTTAACCGGTGGTGGTGTTTGTCGAAGGTTTCCGCGGATCAGACTTACAAATCGTTGTTTCAAACTTGTAGAGAGGTATTCCGCGTGTTCATTGGTGTCGGCGGCGACAATTGAAATGCCGGCCATCGTGTAAGGTTTGTTCAAATAATGCGACGGCAAAAACTGATGTCGATAAAGCTCAAAAGCTTCTTCCATCGCGCCCGGAGCAAAGTGCCCAGCAAATGCATAGGGCCTTCCTAGGCGCGCCGCAAGTTGAGCACTGAAAAGACTTGAACCTAAAATCCAAATAGGAATTTCTAAACCATTTCCGGGGATGGCTTTTACTTTTTGATCGGGCCGCGCGGGAGCAAAATATCCCACAAGCTCTTCAATCAACTCACCAAAATCTACACCTCGAGCCCCGTGGTCGCGGCGCAAAGCTCGCATGGTCGAAGCATCACTCCCAGGAGCACGCCCCAAACCTAAATCAATGCGGCCCGGATAGAGTGTTTCTAAGGTTCCGAATTGTTCAGCAATCACTAAAGGCGCGTGATTAGGAAGCATGATACCACCGGAACCCACGCGAATGGTTTTCGTGTGAGCCGCCACATAGCCGATCAAAATGGATGTCGCCGCACTGGCAATGCCTTCAAGATTATGGTGTTCCGCCATCCAATATCTTTTATATCCCAACGCTTCTGCTTTCTGCGAAAGTTCTAAGGTGTTTCTAAATGCATCGGAAATTGTTTTTCCTTGCGGATAAGGAACCAGATCAAGAACGGAAATTGAAGTATCGCTAAGACTTTTCATGGCTGCTCCGAAATTTCATCTTACTGCTATTTGTCTTAAGTGTCTATTGACCTTCTTGCGACACAACATAGGGGGCCGATGTATTCCTGCAAAAAGCACTGAGAAATTTTCCGTCATCCTTTGTGGTTCGATAAAACCCCCGGAGAATAAGTATCGAAGCAAAGGAGTATATCATGGCAAAAGGAAGAGTCGTTATTGTTACGGGAGCGGGTTCAGGGATAGGCGAAGCCACCGCTAAAAGATTTTTAAAAGAAGGCGCCAAAGTCGCGGTATGTGATAAAGACTTTGGTAAGCTTAAAAAAGCATTTGCTGATTATCCACCCGATAGCATCTTGCTTGCAGAAACGGATGTATCGCGTGAAGGTCTGGTGGAAAGTTTTGTAAAACAAGTCATGCAAAAATTTGATCACATTGATGTCTTGGTTAATAACGCAGGCATTTATTATGAAGGAACAATTTCTGAAACTCCGACCGAGCAGTGGCGTAAAGTCATGGATACAGATGTGGACGGAGTCTTTTACATGTCTCGCGCGTGTCTGCCGTATTTGAAGAAATCAAAAGGAAACATCATTAATATTTCTTCTTTGTCAGGCTTAGGCGGTGATCCTGAAGCGGCTGCTTATAACGCCGCCAAAGGAGCGATCACCAATTTAACCCGGGCGATGGCCATTGATCACGGTAAAGAGGGTGTTCGCGTGAATGCAATTTGCCCCACGTTTACGAAGACTGATTTAACGGCGGATATGTTTAAGGATAAAGAGCTGGTTAAAGATATGGTGGACCGTATTCCGATGGGGCGTTACGGAATGCCTGAGGATATTGCTAGTGCCGTTTATTTGTTGGCAAGTGAGGATGCCCATTTCATTACCGGTGTTAATTTGCCGGTGGATGGTGGGGCTCACGCTTCTAATGGCCAAGCGCTTTAAATATAAAAATCCCGGTCAGAGTTCCGACCGGGATTTTTTGGGGAAGGGTTATGGCAAATCAAAAAGAATCATTTCGCTGTCGGCACTTGATTTAAAATCAGCCGCCGTGATGTCCACCGCGGAAGCGGCATCTCCCGCTTCAAGTTTTTGCCCGTTTACTTCCACAGAACCTTTGATTAATTGCACCCAAAGGCGTCGGTATTCAGGCAATTCGAAGCTAAAGCTTTCGCCGGCATTTAAGCGCGAAATATAAACGTTGGCATCTTGGTTCATCGAGATAGATCCATTTCGTCCATCTTTAGAAATTACGTGCACCAGTTTTTGCGAGTTTAACTCTTTCTCAAAAGATTTTTGTCCATAGCTGGGAGTGATTCCGCGACGCTCGGGCATAATCCAAATTTGGAAAAAGTGAGTCTCTTCATTTTCCTTTTCATTGTATTCCGAGTGACGAATGCCGGTGCCGGCACTCATTCTTTGGACCTCTCCGGGTTTAATAATGGTTTCATTACCCATAGAGTCTTTGTGTTTAAGACCTCCCGAAATTACATAAGAAATGATCTCCATATCGTTATGTGGGTGAGTTCCAAAACCTGTGCCTCCCGCGATACGGTCTTCATTGATCACGCGCAAGGGACCAAAACCCATGTGAGCGGGATCGTAATACTCTGCAAATGAAAACGTATGTTTTGATTTCAACCAGCCATGTTCGGCTAAGCCTCTTTCGTTAGATTTTCTGATCGTGAACATAGTTTTCTCCTTTCCTAACAGTGCGGAAGCAGCTCCCGCTCCTAGCAGTCCGGCGGTCGTTGTGGCCGCTCCGATAATAAAAGATCTGCGAGGTATCTGTAGTTTGGCCGTCATTAAGGGCCTCCTTGATAGCTTAAGTATCGGGGACTTCGGGGTTAAATAAAATTATTATTAATTCATGATCTTTATATATTAAATCTATATAGTTTGCGGCCTTAAATGGAGGTATCGTAGAGGGGACTATTTGAAGGAAGATATATGATTTTGCGGATTGTCTCTGGATTAACCTTGGTGTCTTTATTAAGTGGGTGTTCTTCGATGGCTTATCAAAAATCAGATCATTTCGATGGGGAAAAGTTTCATAATCCGGGCATGTCTGGCAACAAAAGTATGTTGCAAGTTTTAAAATGGAAAATGACAAGCACGGTGACGCCTTGGCCGGCGACATTAGAAAATACCTCGAAACCCGAAGTGGCCAATCAATTAAAAGAGGGCGAAATTTCTACTACTTTTATTAATCACGCCACTCACTTGATTCAGTTAAAAGGGGTCAATATTATCACGGATCCTGTTTTTTCAGAAAGAGTCAGTCCCTTTACATGGATTGGTCCCAAGCGCGTACGTCGCCCGGGAATTGAGTTAAAGGATTTGCCAAAAATTGATGTGGTTCTAATCAGTCATAATCACTATGACCATATGGATGAAGAAAGCATTCGTGAACTTGCTAAAAAGTTTGATCCGACTTTTGTCGTTCCGTTGGGAAATGAACGTTTGATTAAGGAAATGGGCGCAAAAAAAGTTATCGAAATGGACTGGTGGCAGACAGCGGAGTTGCCGGAAAAAAATTCGGTAACGTTAGTGCCCGCTCAGCATTGGTCGCGACGAACCATGTTTGATACGAACAAGGCCCTGTGGGGAGGTTTCGTGGTGAAAGCTGCTGATCAAAGGCAGATCTATTTTGCTGGCGACACTGGATATGGGGCCCTGTTTAAAGATATTAAAGGAAAGTTGGGTCCAATGGATGTCGCTATTTTACCTATTGGTGCTTACGAGCCAAGATGGTTTATGAAAGAACAGCACATGAATCCGGAAGAAGCGGTTCAGGCGCACCTAGATTTAGAATCTAAGTTCACTTTAGGTACGCACTTTGGCACCTTTCCGCTCACCGATGAAGGAATCGATGAGCCCGTAAAGGCCTTGGCAGAGGCGATTAAAAAAATGCAGGTTGATGCTACAAGATTTGTCGCACCCAATGTTGGCGAAACCCATTTTATGCCGGCGAAAAATTCAAAATAAAAAGAGGAACACTCAGAAATCCTAAATCAACGAATGATTTCTATTAGCTCATAGTCCGTGTGATGAATAAAAATAGGACAATGCACTTTATCTAAATAGATAAACTCCTGTTCTGCCACTGTTTCTTCTAAACTGTATCGCATAAAAAACCCTTACGACGTTCTTCTTCAATATTGTCTTCAACCTAGGTTTGATTTTATTTATCGTTACTGTCAGTGGAGAAATCAGAACTACAAACTGTTTACTCGACCTTGACTAGATTTGCGCGTTCGGTTGTCAAAGCGTTTTTGTATGTGCCATCATTTAATACGCAAACCAAATAAGAAAGTTAAGGACCATAATAAATGAAAAAGTTCTCGTTGCAGATTCGCATGTTGGCTCCCATATTGGCGATCACGGTTGTCGTGATGGCAGTGATGACCATTGTCACGGCCCGAAGTGATTGGGCCGATGCAAAAGAGATCGCAAACGAAAGAACCGTGTCCATGGCTAAACTTGCAGGACAAGAAATTCGCGGTCAGCTTGATCAGGCTTTAGACGTGGCCCGAGTTCTTGGTCAGTTTCTTAAAAATCATAAATCCAGAAATCACACCTCGCGTGAAGACGAGAATGAAGTTCTGCTGCAGCTTTTAAAAGACAACAATAATTTGATCGGCGTGTGGACAGGCTGGGAGCCGAATGCCTGGGATGGTAAAGACGAACAATATAAAAATTCTCCCGATAGCGATAAGACCGGACGATTTGTTCCCTATGCAAGTTGGGACAAGGGGAAAGCCATCCTTGGGCCATTGATCGGTTATGCCAATCCGGGTGAAGGAGATTATTACCTAGTTCCTTTGAATCGTAAAAAAGAAGCTTTGATTGAGCCCTACATTTATCCGGTAGCAGGAGTGAACACCTTGATGAGCTCCGCAGCGGTGCCTATCATTATTAATGATAAGGCGGTTGGTGTTGCGGGTGTCGACTTTGCACTAAAGGCGGTTCAAGAGCAAGTGGCGAAGATCAAACCGTATGAAACATCGGAAGCATATCTTATTACCCACGCCGGAAATTTTGTTTCTCATCCCGACGACGCTTTAATTACGAAGCCCGCGGTCTTTCCTTTTGAAAACGAGAAGTTTAAAGACGCGATTGCCAAAGGAACAGAGCTCGTTATCACCGGTGTTGATCCCGCGGACGGTAAAGAATATCTTTATGCGATCTTACCATTTTCAGCAGGACACACGGAAGAAGAGTGGTCTCTTGTTGTGAGAACTCCAACAGACACTGTTTTGGCGGAGGCGAAGGCGGCGGTTTGGACTCAAGTCATTATTTCTTTGATTGGCGTGGTGATCATGATTTTAGTCGTCACGATTGTGGCACGCTTGATCTCAAATGGAATCACCTCTTTGGCAAACCGCCTTGGAACTTCAACGGACCTGGTTACGGAATCTATTCAGCAGTTATCAGTGGCAGGGCAAAATCTTTCCCAAGCATCAAGTCAATCCGCGGCTTCTTTAGAAGAGACCGTGGCATCGCTAGAAGAAATGACCTCGATGGTAAAGATGAATACAGAAAATGCTCGTCAAGCGGCATTGCTATCTTCAAACTCTTCTGAACAAGCCTCTCAAGGCGAAGCCGAAATGCATCACTTGCTAGAATCGATGAGAGGTATTTCGCAGTCTTCAAAACAAATTGAAGAAATCATCAACGTGATTGACGATATCGCTTTCCAAACCAATCTATTGGCCCTTAATGCCGCGGTGGAGGCGGCCCGGGCGGGAGAGCAAGGTAAAGGTTTTGCGGTCGTGGCGGAAGCGGTTCGTTCATTAGCGCAAAGATCAGCCTCCGCGGCTAAAGATATTGCCGTTCTTATTCGCGAGTCGGTCGAAAAAATTGAGCAAGGGACAGCTAAAGCCAATGACTCCGGAGAAGTTCTAAAAAAGATCGTGGAGTCTGTTCGTAAGGTGTCAGACTTAAATAAAGAAATCTCAGCGGCGAGTGAAGAGCAATCTGTTGGGATCCAACAAATCAGCCAGGCGATGAATCAGTTAGATCAATCCGTGCAATCTAACGCCGCCTCTTCAGAAGAAATTTCTGGAACGGTGGATGAGATCAACTCACAAGCTAAGGTGATGAAAGAGGTCGTGACGGATCTCAATGTTGTTGTTCACGGGGAAAAAGAAAATAATAATAATGATATTCAAACGGTTTCTTAGTTTTTAGAAGCCGGCAAACAAAGGAAAATTAAAGTGAAAAAGTTTTTAGTAGCAACGTTGTTGATGGTTTCAACTAATGTTTATGCACAAACAAGCGCGACGGTCACTGCGGCGTCTAACTATATCTGGCGGGGATTGTCGTTCTCGTCATTGGGTTTAGAAGCAGCAAAAGGGGCGCCGGTAATTCAAGGTTCTTTTGACTATGCTCACAGCTCTGGCTTGGGTTTAAGCATGTTTGTTGGTGGTTCTGACACGACAAACTTTGATCTTTCAACACCGACATCTGTGGTGGTTGAACGTGATAATGAATTTGATCCGACCGTTTCTTACACTTACGCGATCACTGAAGATTTCAAAGTTATTGCAGCAGTAACGGGTTACCTTTATGTAAAAAACTCAAGCAACAACAGCACGGACTATCAATTGTCTTTTGCTTGGAAGCAATTCCGTCTTGATGGTTCTTACATGGACAACTATTTTGGGACAAAATCTTCGGACACTTATGTTCGTTTGAGCATGCGTCAACCGGTTGATGAAAAATTGGGTTTTGTTCTTGCTGTTGGTAGCACGACATTCGGTGATGATGCCAAAGTTGGTTTCAAGAACTATGTAGACTATAAAGCGGGTCTTTCTTACACAATGGGCACTACGGTGGCGGAAGCGGCTTACACTGCGACAGACCGCGATGAAGATTTATTGGGTAATAAATTGAACGACAAAGCGGCTACTATCAGCATTGCAACTACGTTCCAATAGTTGATTCATGGCTAATAGCTAGTAAAAGGGACTTCATATGAAGTCCCTTTTTTATTTTCCGACGGAATTCAAAGACCGCATTTTTGAAGTACATAAAGAAAATGGTCTGAAGTGGCTCGATCAACTGCCCGGCTTGATGAGTGAATTTGAAAGACGTTGGGATTTTCGTTTTATTTCGCCGGTAAAAAATCTAAGCTATGGCTTTGTTGCCGAAGTCGAATACCAAAACCGCACCGCCATTTTAAAAATGAACCCTGATGCGGGAATAATCACCAAAGAAACCCATTGGCTGAATGGTTTTTCTAAAGTGACCCCCAAAATATTTGCCGACGCCTCGGCAGAGGGTGTTTTTTTGATGGAAAAGATAGAACCCGGTTTTACATTAAAGACGCTGGTTCAAAATAATGAAGATGAAAAAGCCACACGGATTGTGTGCGATATGGTTAAAGCCCTACAATCTACCCCCTATAAATCAGACGAGTTTCCGCATTTGTCGGAGATGAAGCATATATCTTTACTTCACGGCCATTATGATAAGGACTTAGTTGAAAAAGCAGAATCTCTGTATACCGATCTTACCCATAAGTCTTCGAGCGACGTGGTTTTGCATGGAGATCTTCATCACGATAATATTCTGTCTTGTGGTAACTCTTGGAAAGTGATTGATCCGCATGGATATATCGGTGATCCGGTTTTTGAGATCTCGCCATTTATGTACAACCCTTTGGACGTACTTCCTTCGGCGGAAAACTTAGAATCTATCTTACGACGTCGCACCGAAATTTTGGCCGAAGAGATGTCCTTTGATCCCTATCGTATGAGGGCCGGGGCTTTTTGTATGATGATGCTTTCGATGGCATGGACCTATGAAGGAACAGGCAAAGTTCCCTTATTTGAGGCGAGAGCTGCGCGCATCCTTTCTGCTTTGGTCTAGTTTCTAGGGCAAAAAGGACAAAGCTAGACTTGTTGTCGTGACTTCGGCTTCCGAAAAGAAGTACGTGAAAAGCTTCGGATATTTCCTAATTTTACTTCTTAGTTTTGGGTTGATTTCTGGTGGGCAGGTTTTTGCTGCCAAGACCAAGTCACAGCTTGTTTTTATTGAGCCAAAGCTTGAGCGCACGGTTCCTGTTTATGCGGTCGATAAAAATGGCAACGCGGGTGAAGAGATCACCTCACTTTATCCTGGGGACTTTGCCACATTAAAAGAAATGCGAACCATGAAGGACGGAAAAAAGTGGTTCATCATCAAAGGAAAAGACCAAAAGGGCAAAGATATTGAATTTGCCTTAGATCCACAATCCTTAGATCACGATCCCGGAAACCCAGAGAATTCAAAAATTTTCGTCGCTGCCCAGAACGCTCGAAAAATTAAGAAAACGGGGGAGGGGGATAGCATTGCCACCGCGACCCCGGGTGATGATGATCATATCACTTGTTTGATCAATGAGAGCTGCAAGCCCATTAATCCCGGCGAAGATATTGAAGTCGATGAAGCTGTCTTAGCTTTGACTTCTGAAGGTGAAAGCAAACTTAAATGGCGCAACTATTATAAAAACAAAGAAGGCCGTTGGATTAATGCCGAAGAAACAAGTCGCGTGAGTGATTTTTACAGCAGTATGGATGAGGGTGATCCTAACTGTGAGGCCAATAAGCCGAAGGACCAAGAGCAAGAATTGCTTGACGTCGCCGCGGCCAGTGCGGATGTGGGTTCAGAGCAACAGCTTGAGCTGATCATGAAAAACGTGGGCGATTGTCACAAAAATATGGATGGTAAATATCATGATCGCATCGTCGAAAGTGTGGCGACAAAAAAATTAGCGGTGATGTATAAAGAGCGAAAAATGGAAGATGGTTCAATCCAAATCGTTCATGCCACTCGTGCTGATTGGGTGGCCATTGATGTTTTGGCGAGAACTCTTTACGGCGAAATGGCTTCTTGTTTTAAAAAAGGCAAACAATACCCAGAAACCGTCGCCAAAGTGATCTTAAATCGGGTGGATTTTAAAAACCAAACGAATTTGGGTTCTCGCTTTATTGCCTCTGACGGGGACGAATCAAACCTTGATTATCGCAATGACATCACGAATGCCGCGTTTAAGTCTTATCAGTTTTCCGTATGGAACCGTGAAGATCCGGCGCGCCGAATGGCGATGTGCCCACCCAGCAGCGCTGATAAACCTTTCTGGAAGGGAAGCTTGCCAGGAGCTGAAGAGCAGCAGATCTGGAAAGACGCCGTTCGTATTGCAAGCAAAGCGGTCTTGCAAGGGGAAACCTTCCGTAAAAAAACGAAGGACTTAACCGCGCTTTATTACACCTCCAATATGCAGCTTTCAAAGAAAGATTATAAAGAAGTTCCGAACGGCTCTATTGGTGGAAAAAAACTTCCAATGTCTCGTTGTATCCAGTTATGGAAAGAAAAGAAGTTAGCCGCAAGTCACCCTGATTACGGGATCTTCCATCCCTTCTTTGAACAAGCTCTATTGCCGATCGCCGGAAACTAAGATTTCTTTCTGGTTTTCTTTTTAGTTGTCTTTAAGTTTTCAGGCATCGCAGGCGCGCACGCTAAAAAGTTGCTCCAGATCGCACGCGCCACCGGCCCGAGAGGTTTTAATTTACTGCGCATGACATGCAATTTTAGAACAAACGAAGGCACGGCTTCGTGGTCGATTTCAATAAGACTTCCTTTGCGCAGTTCCGCGGCGATTTCGTGAGTAGCTAAACGTCCCCAACCAAAACCACCTAAGATAAATTCTTTCTTCATCGTGTGGTCTGCGACAAAACACTTTGGACCTTCTAACAGCATCTTAGAGTCTGACTTGGTGCCGTCTTTATTAGGAACCACTATCTGGCGATGGGTTTTCAGCCATTGAGGATCAATCTTTTCTGACTTATAAAGCTTACGAGAAATCACGGGCACCATTTTGATTTTTTCAAAAGGAATGCTTTCGATATTATCATCGTCGCGAACTTTTGGGGATACGGCAAAGTCAGCAGTTCCATCTAACAAGGCTTGCATTCCCATGCCCATGGTTTCTGATCGGAAAGTAAATTCGGTGAAACCGGGAATTGAATCAGGCAGATTAAAGACTTGTTGAACAATATCGGGGCTTACCAGTGGATCCAATACGATTTCAAGTTTTGGTTCCACGGCTTGCGTACCAAGTTCTTTGCCGATGACCTCAAGTTCACGGAAAGTTTTTAAGCAGTTTTGCGACCAGCGATAGAAGGTCTTCCCTTGTTCCGTCAAAGTAGGACGATATTCATCACGATTAAATAAGGTCACGCCAAATTCTTCTTCAAGCTTCTTAATCGCGACGCTTAAAGAGGGCTGGGTCTTGTAAAGATGCTCCGAAGCGGCCTTAAAACTGCCTTTTTGCACGATCATTTCAAGGGTCAAGAGCTGGTCGATTGTCATAGGAGGGGGCCCTTCTAATTATAAATTTAAACTATCAAGAATATATAAACATATTAATTTTTTTTCAAGAAAAACCAGTCGATATTCATTTTGTACCCGACAACGGGAAACAATAACCACCAGCAAAGCTGGAAAAAAAACATCCGGGGAGGATTTATGAAATTCACAGGCCTTATGACAACATTGATGACAGTTTTGGTTTCAACTAGCGTTTATGCCGCAAAACCAGCACCGCAACTTTTAACACCTTCTAACCACACCCTTGTACTTATCGACCACCAACCACAGATGGCTTTTGCTACTAAGTCTATTGATGTGGCAACTCTTCGCAATAACACCGTCGCTCTAGCAAAGTCAGCTAAAGTCTTTAAAGTACCAACAATCCTTACAACTGTGGCGGCAAAATCTTTCTCTGGCCCAATCTTTCCTGAAATCCAAGCGGTATTCCCTGATCAAAAACCGATTGATCGTACAACTATGAATACCTGGGAAGACGATAACGTCGTAAAGGTCGTAAAATCATACGGTAAAAAGAAAATTGTTTTTGCCGGTCTTTGGACAGAGGTTTGTATCGTAGGACCTGCTTTATCAGCCATTGCCGACGGATATGAAGTTTATGTGGTGTCTGATGCCTCTGGTGGTGTAACAACGGAAGCTCATGACATGTCGATGCAACGTATGATTCAAGCCGGCGTTCGTCCGATCACTTGGTTGCAATATCTTTTAGAACTACAACGTGACTGGGCTCGTGGTGCTACTTACAATGCGGTGATTGGAATCGCTAAAGAACACGGTGGAGCTTACGGTTTAGGCGCTATCTATGCCACTGAAATGTTTAACGCTAAAGAAGGCAAATAAATAGAAATCAAAAAAAGGGGCCGCTTCGGTGGTCCTTTTTATTTTTAAAATCTGACGGAAGACACCATGAAAACAATCATCGCCCTTTCAGCTCTGCTTATGACCGCATGTACGCCGCTAATGAAATCAAATTCAGAAAAAGCGGATCTTATCGTTAAAAATGCCAAGGTTTTCACTCACACTTCAGGCATGAAAAATTCTTTTGCCGTGAAAGACGGAAAGTTCGTTGCCGTGGGCGACGAAAATGAAACCACAAAATGGCAAGGCGAAAAAACCCGTATCATCGATGCCCAAGGAAAAACAATCATTCCAGGTCTTATCGATACGCATGCGCACCCAATTCGCGCCGGTTTAAATTATACACTGGAGCTCCGTTGGGACGGTGTAAAGTCCTTAAAGCAAGGCTTACAGATGATCCGTGAACAAGCCCAAAGAACACCTGCAGATCAGTGGGTTCGCGTCGTGGGTGGATGGTCGCCTTATCAATTTGCTGAAAAAAGATTCCCGACACTTAAAGAACTTAATGATGCCTCTCCCGATCGTCCTTTATTTGTCATGTATCTTTATTCACGTGGGTTTTTAAATCAGGCTGCCGTTAAAAAGTTAGGCTATAACAAAGACACTAAATTCCCGGGTGGGGAAGTGCAGTTAGACAAAAACGGCAAACCAACTGGAATGCTATTAGCAAAACCAAATGCCTTTATTTTATATAAAACTTTAGTGACCGCTCCTAAGCTTGCAAGCTTGGAAGAAGAAAAAAACTCAACACGCCTTTATTTTCAAGAGCTCAGCCGCTTTGGTTTAACCACGGTGATCGATGCCGGCGGTGGTGGGTTTTATTTCCCAGAAGATCACCGTGTGGCAAAGGATCTTAATGACCAGGACCAATTGGCAGTGAATTTGCCTTTCTTTTTGTTTGCTCCCACGCCAGGTAAAGAGCTTGAGGACTTTAAACGCTGGACAAAGATGATTTCGCCCCATACGCAGCATGAACTTTCTCACATCGTGCCGTATCATCTTGTGGGCGGAGGAGAAAATCTGACCACGGCGGCTGCGGACTTTGAAAACTTCTTAGAGCCTCGTCCGGATTTGCCCGCGAATATGGAAGCCGAGTTGAAGCCGATTTTAGCTTTGCTATTTAAAAGCAATTGGATCTTCCGTATTCATGCCACCTATGATGAATCTATCGAACGTGTTTTAAGTGTGGTGGAAGAACTTAAAAAAGAGGGCGGTCCTTTCCCTGAGCGTTTCATCATTGATCATGCGGAAACCATCGGCGAAAAAAATCTGCAAAGAATTAAAAAGTTAGGCGGCGGCATATCTATTCAAGATCGCATGGCCTTTCAAGGCGAAGATTTTGTTGGGCGCTATGGCGCTAAAAAAGCCCAAAATGCGCCGCCCATCGGTCGGATCTTAGAACTGGGCATTCCTTTGGGATCAGGTACGGATGCGACACGTGTTTCTAGTTACAATCCTTGGATTGCGCTTTACTGGATGACTTCAGGTAAAACTGTGGGTGGCTTAAAACACCTAAGTTCTGAAAATATCTTATCGCGCGAAAAAGCATTGTATGCTTTGACTCAAGGGGCGGCGTGGTTTTCAAAAGAAGAGCAAGTAAAAGGGGATATTCAGCCAGGTAAGGTCGCAGACTTTGCGATCTTAAATGTCGACTATTTCACGGTGCCTGAAGAAAAAATCAAAAATATTTATTCCGTCTTAACAGTGCGTGCGGGAAAAGTCCGTCATGGTGATGCGGAATTTAAAAGTTTGGCTCCGCAAGAACAGTTCATAAAAGCGCTTCCAAGTTGGTCGCCAGTGAATTATTTTGGTGGTTATCAATTATGATCGTGCCGTATTTCTTAGTTCTATTTTTAGCAGTATCGTTTGCGGGTCCAGAAAAGCCCGCAAACGCTTTAATAGAAACACTTTTAGGTCAGCAAGAAGAAAATATATTTAAACAAGGTCAGGCTCACTATCAGAAATATTGTATTGCCTGTCATGCCGCTAGCAATATCATGGTCGCCTCTCCCAAGTTTGGCGATAAAGCCGATTGGTCGGCAAGATTAGCGTCCATGAAAACGCTCAAAGCTTTAGCGCAAAGTGCGAATATAGGAAAAGGCGCGATGCCCGCGAAAGGTCTGTGCACAGAATGTAAAGAGAAGGATCTTCAGGCCGCGATCCTTTATATGATGCGCGGCCAAGAGTAAGCTTAATTGCTGGCGAGTTCTTTTTTAATAGCATCGACCAAAATTGGATCTTGAGGCGCGATTTCCGGAGAAAAGCGTCCCACAAGTTCACCTTTGCGATTAATAAGAAATTTTTCAAAATTCCATTTAATGTCTTCAGGTTTCCCTGTTAACAATCCACCGGCTTTAAGTTTTTCCATGAGGCTTCCACCCGGTTTCATGGTGGTTTCAGGACGCGTGGTTGTTAAGAAATTAAAAAGAGGATGTTGACCTTCGCCCTTAACCACGACTTTTTCAAACATGGGGAAATCAATGCCGAATTTCATTTTACAGAACTCTTGAATTTCAGAATTAGAACCGGGTTCTTGCGCTAAAAATTCATTCGCCGGGAATCCTAGAACTTGTAGGCCTTGGCTTTTATATTCTTTGTAAAGCTCTTCTAAACCTTCATATTGAGGAGTCAGTCCGCATTTAGAAGCTGTATTTACCAACAACATCACTTGGCCTTTGTAATCAGCCAGAGTTGTTTTCTTTCCACCCATTTGTGTGACAGCAAAGTCATACACGTTTTTTGCCATTTTAATCTCCTCCGTTAACGGAAGGCTTACGATATCAGTTCCGTCCACAGATTCTACAAGATTGATAGACACGGGTCATAATGCCCCGACGGAAGTCTTCAATTGAAATGGATTGGATTTTAGAACGAGGCATTAATCTTGCTTCGTATCTTAAGAGGAGGACTTTATGTCAATCATCGATACTACCACTGGCCACAGTCCCAAAGCTGAAAAGAAAGTAGCACGTATTTTGTATGTGTGTATTGGAGTTGCCGTTGTAGCGGTTTTAGCATTGGTGCTGATCGTCGGGGGCGGAAGTAATTCCCTGAATCCATATAAGACCGACAACCCGGCCCAAGAAGCACCGGTAGAATCTCCGTAAGCTAAGCTTTATTTTTCTGGAAACTCGAGCTTGGGGTTCCATTTTTCCCAGCCCTTAGGGGGAGCGTCGCTAAGAGCAAAGCGCGTTCCCGCTTTGGCGATTTCCCCCGCCGTATCGGGTGTGAAGAGGTCAATCCCTCCACGTAGAAGTGTATCTAAAGAACTGATTTTAACTTCGGACTTAAATAATCCAAGATCTGCTTTCACCGCCATTTTTCGCCAGAACACGGTGTTGGTGCGAATAACTTTAATATATTTATTTTCGATATTGATTCGAACCAGGATGGTTTGCGAGGTCTTAGATAAAGTCACGCGACTTACGCTGCCGATCTTTAACCCTCTAAATGTCACTGAATCCCCCACGGTGATGGATTCGACATTCGTGGCTTCAAGGTTATAGGCGACGGTGTCTTCAAGCGGATCATCGGATTCAAGATCGACTTTGCCATCAAATTCGTATTCCTGGGCAGAATCTTCTTTGCCGGGTTGGGCGGCGATATAATTTCCCTCAATTAAAGTTTCTAAACCTGTTACGCCCTGAAAGCTGACCTTCGGGGAAACAATCCAGAACTTCGATCCTTTGACGGCAAAATGTTCTGCTGATTTTTCAAGCATGGCATGAGCCACAACCCTTTTTCCATCCGGAGAGATTTCAACTTTTTTTACCAAACCAATGCTGACCCCGCGATAACGAATGCGGGTTTTTTCTGGCTGTAGGTTGGCGCCATCTTCAAAAAAGATTTTAATCTTAGGCCCTTGTTCGGCCATGTGTTGGTATAAAAGCCAGCCACATATGATGATCGCGAATAAAGGAAAAAGCCAAACATACCAGCTGGATTTAACGTTAGAAATTTCACGTTCAATTTTCATTTTTATCTTCCTTCACGATAAGGTCAGGATCGAAATAGGCAGACGCCAGCATTGTAAAGATAACGACAAGTAAAAACATCAAAGAGCCAAACTCGGGCTCTACGTGAGCCCAGGGTGCTAACTTTACGATGGAAACCAAAACGGCCAGTAAAAAGATATCAAGCATCGACCAGCGGCCGATGGCTTCAACGACTTGGTAGAGTTTTAATTTAAATCCGTGGTGTCGACCGCTTTTCGCGGTGAAAGCGAGATAAAACAAAGCTAACAGCTTTAACAGAGGAATGATCAAGCTTGCTAAAAATACGACAAGCGCAACAGCCCAAGATCCGGACTCGGTCAAAGAAACAATTCCGCTCCAGATAGTTGAGCTATTGCGATTGCCGTAAAGCTCAATTGTCATGAAAGGATACAGATTCGCCGGGACATATAAGACCAAAGCCGTTAACGAAAACGCTAACGTGAATTCCATGGACTTAGGATTTTCGGATTTTGCTTCTTCCGTCATTCAGACAGAGTAGCGTGGCGGTGTTATAAATCAAGTTACGCGGAGGTAAGAAATTTAAGACCTTCTTTGCCACACCATTAAATGCGAAACGATATACTGATATTTCCTTTCGTGCTCTCGAATTACCAAAGGCATGTTTTCTTCCGCTATGAAATCAAACTGCGTGCTTAACAGATTGCGAATATCTTGATCGCTGGTCAGCTTCTGACCTTGAACTTCTTTACCCCCAAGCCAGGCGGCAAACTGGGTGTATTGTTCTAACCAAGAATACGGGGAAACTAAAACCAACAGACCCCCGGGTGCTAAAACAGAATCTTGAACTAAACGAAGAAGCGCGGCTTTCGGGTCGGGCAATCGGCAAAGCAAATTGGCCATTAAAATCGCATCAAAGTTTTTTAGGTCAGGATCCAAGTTTCCCGCATCACCTTCCCGGAACTCAATTCTTTCGCACTTAGATGAAGCTGGCCTTAAGGCCTCCATCGAAGTGTAAAGATCCCCTTGGTCTTTACGGCGATACGGCATACGACCTTGCTTTTGCATGGTCTGGGCATTGCGAATAAAAGAGGCGCTTAGATCAATACCCACGACTTTTTCAAAATCCGTACTGAGGGCGAAGCTGGATCCGCCGACAGCGCAGCCAATATCCAAGGCTGATTTCATCGGGACATTTCTTTTTTTAGCAAACTCGATCACTTTTTCCGCACAACGCTCTGGGAAGCGTAAAGCGTGTTTAAGCTCGGGAGCGATTTTGATATTTTCATCAGCGGCGGAAAAGTGCAGCATCAAGTATTGCGATAACAGCTCTTCACTTTCATAGTGGGACTGCGCTTTGCGACTTAAGCGCACGGCAGAATCTTTAGCATCAGGTTTGGTGGATCGAGCCACCCGAAAGCCTGCATGTTGAAAAAAGTGCGGTCTGAAATGAAAACGCGCATAAGGCTCGGCTTCATCCCCAGTGCTAATAAAAGAACCACCCATGATCATTTGATGGCGTCCATCAAAACACGGAGAGCTGAAGTCTTCATAATACGGATGCACTTTAAAACCTTCTAAAGGATTAAATTCGTCTTCGCACCACTGCCAAGCATTGCCAAAAAGGTCATAAATACCATTGGCCGAAAAATGAAATGCGGAAATTTCGGTGCCGAAACGTAAATTCAAATTCCAATCTGCAGACGTTGAAGTGCCGGTCACGGCTCGCAAGCGATGATGTTCAGCTTCGCTAATCAGGCGAAAGGGCAGGGAGCTCTTTGTTTTTTCTGTTAGCCACTGGCAATATGCTTTGGCTTCATGGAAATTTACAATCGCCGGCCAATCGGATTGAAAATCGATAACTTCGAAAGTGGTGCGCAATTTATATTGATGCAATCCTCCGGGACCTTCAGGAACCCAGAAGGTGGGATGCTTAGTGTTGCGGAATCCACGCCACTGCCAACCTTCTTTGCTCCAAAAGCGCTCTTCGCGATAACCACCTTCATTTACGAACTGCAAAAATTCTTGATTGGTTATAAGCGCGTTACTGACTTCAAACTCATCAACACTTAAATGGCGCTGACCGTATTCGTTGTCCCAGCCAAAACTTGGAAACGAAAAAGGTTTTCCGACTTTCACCGTGGCGCCAGAAACCTTTACAAGCCTTGCCGAAGAACTGGCATTCGAAGCAGAGGAGGATTTTAAAGTTTCCGGCCAACCTGCGGGCTTATGAAGATGTTTTAAGGGAAGTTCGCGCATCAATACCGAGGAGGTTTCTAAATGAATGCGTTCATGCTCAAAGCCCATAACCAGCGCCCAGGCGGGAGTGTCCGGTAAAAAGCTTGAAGTTTTGGGATCTAGTCTTGAATCATTTAAAATAAGATCTTTAACGATGCCATAAACTTTTTGGCGATAAGCCCGAACCTCCGCCACAGGCGGCCAGCTCATTTCGTTTTTGGACATGTCATCCCAGGACATCTCATCAACGCCGACTTCAAGGATATTTTCTAAATAAGCATCCACGGGTTCTTTTAGAAATCCTGCCACTCGCAGTTTATTCACGTAAAGCACTGCCGGGTGACCGTAATAAAATATTAAAGGATGGCGCAAACCATGGATAGGCGCGCGCGTGTAAGCTTCTGAATCATTTAAGGCGGAAAAAAGTATTTCCGTCAGGTTCCAACCATTATCAAAATATTTAAGAACATCTTCACGGGTAATATTTTTAAACTGAAGTTGAGGAAGTGCATGCATAGAGGCGCATATTAGCGCAGTTTTCGCAGTTATTCTAGTTTAGAAAACCCCTTCATCCATGAAGGGGCTCCCTTAACATCTAACCTCACCGAAATCTTTTTAGAGAAAACTGCGAAGGTGTATAAAGTATATCGCAATAGACTCGGGTTTTGAGGACAATTGTCGTGTATAGTTACATCCCCCTGTCACTCAACCGTGATCCAAACATTTCTGATTCCGTATTGGCGGGTCAAACGATTAAAGACAAATCCGTTGTCCGGGTGCATGCGTATGCAACCATGAGAGGCGCGTTTCCCCAGTTTAGACCAATTCCCTTGGGGGGTCCCATGAACTGCAAATCCCCCGCTGATAAAGACGGCATAGGGCATGTTGCCTAGGCCCATGTAATCTCCACCGGGATATTTAGTCGAAGTATAGCGATCGTAAATACGTCCGTCGGGATGTTTGTCAAATGCCGGTGTTCCGTACCCTGGAAGACCGGTCGAAACAAGGCCTGTGCGTTGAATGTTTCCGTAAACATACAAGGTGAAGCTTTGCGTGCCGCGATTGATACGAAGCCAAACAGGACAGCTGGCGCGATAACATCCGGCCATGCCGAAAAGTTCTTCAACTCCACCGTAATCAGGTAAGTGTGAGGACAAACCGGTTTCTTCTTCATAAATTCGGTCTAATTCTTTTAGTTTTTCTTCGATATTTGGATCAAATGGATTTAGTTCTTCAATGATGTTCGGAATGTTTTCATCATCGATATAAAAAAGTTCGCCCTCTTGGGCTTTGGCTGAAAAAGAGGCCCCAATAAAAAAGAGGCCTATCGCGATCGCTTTGCATTGTCTCAAAGATCTCATTTTACACCTCGTGTGTTTAAGTGTTCCTGATCTTTGATGATACGCTTGTAAAACCTGAGTAAATTAATAATGCCGATCCTCATTGGACGAAGATCGGCTTTGGCGCACGAAGATTTACTTTTTGAAAGGTAAAGTACCTAAGAAGTCACCTTTGCCCAGGTCAACACCGTTATGGCGAAGGATCGCGTAAGCCGTGGTGATGTGAAAATAGAAATTGGGGATCAAGTGATGAATCATGTAATCGTCACCCATTAAGTATTTACCTTCCCAGCGGGGCTGAGTGATTTTGCGAGAAGCAAAACCTTCATAGTCTTTTGCGGAAAGAGTTTTCAGATAGTTCACAGTGCTTTCGATGCGTTGACGAATTTCAGGCAAGGTTTTTTCAGTGTCCGCGTGTGAAGGAGCTTCTTTGCCCGTTAATCGGAAAGCACCTAATTTTGCGGTGTCGCAAGCGATCTGAATTTGACGAGCTAAAGGGAATTGATCCGGTGCTAAACGTGATTGCATAAGAACTTCAAAATCAAATTTTTTGTGATCGGCATAGGCCGCAGCTTTATCCAGGAAGCCTAAAAGATTTGTTAGGATATTAATGCATTGAACGTTGGTCATTTCATAAGTCATTTAAAATACCTCCAGCGGTGAGAGGTATTTAAGCACCGGAGCTGTTAGAACACAAAAGAAAAAGGGAGGAGACCCAATCCGTGGCCTCCTCCCTTTTATGGAGATGTGTAGAGTAGAGCTAAATTAGTCTACTTTGTTTTTTACTTCTTTAGCTTTGTCTTTAGTGTAATCAACACCTTCTTCTACGCGGTTAGCTGCTTTGTCTTTAAGACATTTTGCATCACCTTCTGCGCAGAAAGCTTCTTTAGTGCGGTTGACACCTTTTTTAACGGCGCGTTTAGCGTCGTGTGCCGTTGCGCCGGCTTTTTCACCCATAGTTTCTTCTGCGTGAGCCGCTGCGCCAAGGAAACCGAAAAGTGCTAGTGCGATAACGATTTTTTTCATCTTAGTACCCCTTTTTTGGTTGGTTCGTTATATTTTTAATTAAAATTCAAATGGGAAGCCCACACTTAAGATGTAGGATTTGTTGGTCAGATCATAATCAAGATCTGGTCCCGCAAATGGACCCACGCTTTCAAGTGTCGTCTTATTATATTTCATGTCTTGGTATTCAAGATTTACGCTGACAAACGCAAAGTGAACACCGGCCCCTACGCGATAACCAGTTCCTTCTGTGAACTTCGCATCAACACTGTTGTCTTCATCTGGATTTAATTCACCACCCAGAATATAAGTACCGAATACGCGAATTCCTAAGAACGGTGTTTGGGCTCCGACCATCAAACCATAATTGTATTGGTTTGAAGCGGTGTCGATATTGTTGGAAGAGTCTTTGAATTGCGGTTTTGAATAGCGCACGTCTGCCGCTAACAACAAGATGTCGCCAGCATGCATACCTAAACGCGCCCCAATACCTAAGCCCTCGACCGAGCCAGAAGAATTTTGCCACGGAGTTGGCCAATCAATTTCGGTTTTACTGGAGCCTTCGTAAGTCACTAAGGGTTCAACGAATAAGCCAGCGGCCTGAGAAGTTGTGGCCAATAAAGATACCAATAATAATGTGGGGAGAGTTTTTAAGATTTTCACAAGAAATCCTTTCTTATCAAAATAAAAAGCGAGAGCGGGCCATAAACAACATGAGAGCTAGGCCCGCTCTCTACCAGATAACTAATTACTAGTTAGGGAACTTTTCCGCCGCGGCCTGAAATAAGGCTGACAACGAAGCTGACCAACGCCAAGAACAAGAAGACAAACAATAACAGTCTTCCGATTTCCATTGAAACCCCGGCAAAACCAGTAGCACCAAAGATCATGGCAACAAGTCCGATAATAAAGAACGCAATAGCTGCACGTAACATAGTGAACCCCTTTCAATTCATCTGATCACACCAGCCACCAAAGCAACGACGGTGCCAGAGGGATTTATGGGACTAGATCAAATATAGAGCAGATTGGATCCCCATCGTTAAATGTCGCGGGGCAATTTGGAACAGGCTTGGGGCAATTGAGTCATGTTGCCTAACAGTAATTAAGCGGAGGGCGTTTTTACCGTACATATACTGTCGTTATGGGTTGGCACCATTGATGCTTAATAGAGGTTGGTACGTTATTGAATAACCTAATAGAGGAGGTTTTTATGAATAAAGATGTAGCACAAGGTAAATGGGATCAACTTAAAGGTGAGATTCAAAAAACCTGGGGTAAAATTACTGGTGATGAAATCGAAAAAGCAAAAGGCGACATGAAGTCTATTTCAGGTCTTGTGCAAGAACGTTATGGTATTGCAAAAGACGATGCGGATCGCAAACTAAGTGATATGTCATCTAGATTTGCTTATGAAGCATCTGAAAAGACAGAAACTCTTAAAGAAAAAGCTGCCAACCTAGTTGAGAAAGCTAAAGACAAATTAGAACAGTCTAATGAAAAGGCTCGTCACTAATTAGTTTTTTAATAAAGTTTTAAGAGAAAAGTCTCTTTGCTTGTTGAGAGGTTTGCTGAAAGTATCGAAAGATCTTTAGCAAACCTCTTTTTTTTTGGCGAGATTACTTTTTTAAAGCCAAGTAAGGCAAATAACCAGCGCCGACGACTCCGGCATGGTTTTTAGTCTTTGCGATTTCGATTTTGCATTCAAAAGAGGGGTTCATCTGACGAATCAAATTTTTATAGTGCGCTTTGAGATCTTTCAAATACAAATGGCGAATTTTGATCAAGCCACCACTTAAAAAGATCTGCTCTAAATTATATCCGATAGATAAATCATAACAAAGACATGCCAGGGCCCAGCTCATCTCTTTAAATAAAATCTGATATTTTGGATCCGTGTCCTCAACCAATTCCTCAACGGACTTGCCTTGAAAGCCCATTTCTTTGGCGCGTCTTAAAAGTCCGGTTCCTGAAGCAATACCTTCAACCGTGCAGTGGTGAAGCTTGTCGGGATGTTCTTGAAGCTTTTTAAAATCCACCACGATGTGACCATGTTCAGATCCCATGCCGCGGCTTTGTGCGGGAAAGTCGTTAAAGATAACCCCGGATCCCACGCCGGTGCCGATGGTGACAACGGCAAAAGAGCTCATGCCTTTTCCGCCGCCAACCCAGCCTTCCGCCAAAGCCATGGCTGTGCCATCATGTTGAAAATAAACAGGCGCTTTAAAACCGCGTTTGTAAATTTCTTTCTTTACTAAATCTCGGATGGGTACGATTTTCCAACCCGGGTAATTCATGGGATGGACAAGTTTTCCTTCTTCGGCATTTAAAGGCCCGGCACTGGCTAAGCCCACACCTAAAAAGCATTTTGAGGATGTTTCTTTAGGAAAGCGATTTTTAAAATCTAAGCAGATATCTGCCATTAAATCGATGATGCGCTTTTGAGTTTCGCTAGCTGATTTCTCACGGCGCATTTCCACGGGAACTTTGATGAAGTCGAGCATCTTACCGTGGTTATCAAGCAAGGCCGCTGCTAATTTGGTTCCACCAAGATCTAATCCGATTGTGTATGTTTTCTTCATTTCTATTTTCTTTGTAGGGAATTTGAATTTTTTAATAAAACTAGCGGAGCCATCGCGGGGATGGTTGTTGTAAAGCGGCCGTTTTTATCGACTTTGATGGGATTTACGCAAGATTTGCTTTGCAAGTTAAAACCTTTGCTTAAGATATTGCAGTATTCCCCACCGGTGAGGGCCGTGTTGAACTCTTTAGTTAAATCATTGCTAGAATAGTTAATAACCACAAAGCCGGTTGTTCCGCGACCAAAAGCGATTTGGTCAGAACCATTGGTCCACCAGCTGTTGTAAGTAAATGACTTATCGGTGCGATTGCGGAATTCCACCATTGGGGCGATTTCTGGGGCGCGATGTTCACAAGTCCAAGGGCCCTGGCAGTTCATGTTAGCATCTAAAATTGGCAACGTTTTATAAGTCGAATCCACCGGCGGGCCTTGATCAAAGTTATCAAAACGATAGCCGGAATAAACTTGTGGATATCCAAATGGCCACGCCAGCATAAAGACTTGGGCCAAACGGTAAAGACGTTGTTCAGCGCCGTTAAAGCTAAGAATGTTGGCGTCCCCGTGGCGTTCTAAATCGTGATTTGTGACGGACACGATAGATTTATCTGAAGCCGGAAAATTATAAGCGATACTTTTTAAAGCATTGGGATGTTTGTTACGAAAGCCTTCTGCTAACACTTGCGTGTAATCGTAGGCAAAAACATCTCCGTATGGAGTGTACTCAGAATACTGAATCGGTCCACCCGGATCAAAGATGATTTCGTGGTAAATGTACGGAGATTTTTTTAGTTTGCGATAAATAGCGGCTAAGTCGTCAGCAGGGATGTGTTTCGCGGCATCAACACGAAAGCCTTTAACACCTAGATCAAGCAAGTGATCCATGTATTTAGCAATCTGCGTGCGCACATAATCCGACTCAGTTGCTAAATCAGCAAGATCCACCAGCTCACAGTTTTGAACTTCATAGCGATCACGGTAATTTACGATATCGTCATTCCCGTTGCGCCCACAGTGATGGAAATCATTGTAAGAATAAAGGCCTGGATAATCGTAATGAGTAAACTTAGTTCCCCCAAAGCCTTCGCCATCGCGCATGCCGGTCATATGATTGATCACCACGTCGGCATAGATATCAACGCCGGCTTTTTGACAGCGCTGAACCATGTCGGTGAATTCAGCTTCATTGCCCGCGCGGGAAATAATCTTGTAGCTGACAACTTGATAGCGATCCCACCAAGGAGTCGTTTTCCAGAATAGATGTTCATGAGGCGGAGAGATTTGCACGGCAGAAAAACCGGCAGGACCTAAATAGGCTTCGCATTCTTTGGCGATGTCTTGCCATGGCCATTCAAAAAGCTGAACAAAGACCGTGCGTGGGGGAGTGGCACCGGCCACCAAGCCCCATGTTAATGTCATCAACGCCAATAAACGAGATAGATTCTTGATCGACATGAAGGCCCCTTAGATTCGCTTATTTAGTCCGGAAGACTTATCAAAGAGATGAGACTTTGTCAGGTCGATCTTCAGTTTGACCTTTTCATCCTTGGAAAAATTATAAGTAGAATCCACCAAAATGCGCACACTTTGTCCCTCTAACGAGCCATGAAGCATCTGTTGGCCACCCAGGTTTTCAGAGAGCTCAATGTGATAGCTTCCCAGTTCAAATTCGTTTGGCTCCAATGGACCCTGAGAGATCTTAAAGGACTCCGGGCGAACCCCTAAAACATTTTCACCCTTTTGGGCCTCAGGCCACGGGAGGCGCTTTACTAAGTCGCCTTCAATGAAGTTCATTTCCGGTGAACCGATGAAGCTCGCGATAAATAAATTCTTAGGTTGGTGATAAATTTCTGACGGAGTACCGATTTGTTCAATGCGGCCTTCTTTTAAAACCGCGATACGATCACCCATAGTGGTGGCTTCCATCTGATCATGAGTCACATAGATCATCGTCGATTTTAGACGCTGATGCAGGCGCTTGATTTCAACACGCATTTGACCGCGTAAGTGAGCATCAAGATTTGAAAGAGGTTCGTCAAAAAGAATGATCTTAGTCTGTCTTGCTAGTGCACGCCCCAAAGCCACGCGTTGACGTTGTCCGCCGGAAAGCTCTTTAGGCTTGCGATCTAGAAGGTGGGAAATCTGTAAAAGATCAGCGATTTCATTCACACTCTTATCGATTTCAGATTTAGATTTTTTTTGCAGCTTTAAAGCAAAACCCATGTTTTCCGCGACGTTCATGTGAGGGTACAGAGCATAATTCTGAAACACCATCGCCATGTCACGATCTTGGGGTTCGAGGTGCGCAATTGATTTGCCTTCGACTTTGAGGTCGCCGCCGTCTAACGTTTCTAAGCCCGCCAGGGTTCGTAGGAGTGTTGATTTACCACAACCCGAAGGACCGACAAGAACTAAGAATTCGCCGCTGGCAATTTCTAAGTTAATGCCTTTTAGAATTTGTAGTTCTCCAAAAGATTTGGTGCAGTTTTCAATTTGAATCTTTGCCATGACTATCCCTTCACGCTTCCCATAGTCAAACCAGAGACTAGGTATCGAGAGATGCTAATAAATAAAACTAAAACCGGAACGCTGACGATCAATGCGCCGGCCGCATAAAGCCCCCATTGGGTTGCCAGACTTGCTTGGAAGGATCTTAATCCCAAAGGCAATGTGTAAAGCTGCGGATCTTGTAAAACGATCGCGGCAATAATGTATTCACTCCAGCTAGCCATAAAACTAAATAAAGCGGTGATCACTAAGGCTGGTGAAGAAATGGGCAGAATGATTTTATAAAACGTCTGCCAACGTGAACAGCCATCAAGCAGGCCTGCTTCTTCAAGCTCTTTAGGAACGGTGTCGTAATAAGCCTTCATTTGCCACACACAGAATGGCAATGCCGATGCCGAATAGATAATGAAAAGCCCCACGAAGCTGTCGATCAAATGCATTTTTGAAAGAATAATATAAAATGGCAGAATCAACATCGTCGCAGGAAACATCTGGGTCGCTAAAAGCGAAAACAGCATCAGATTACGGCCGCGGAAGCGGTATCGTGATAAGGCATAAGCACTGGTCGAGGCTAAAGTGACACCCAGTAAGGTCGTTGCCGCGGAAACAATCACTGAGTTTCTAAGCCATAATAAAAACTCTGTATTCACGAAAAGGTCGACAAAGTTTTTAACTGTTGATGTGGAGCTGATGATTTCTAAAGATTGCGATTGAAAGGCGTTATCCCCACGCAATGAAACCGAAAGCACATAAAGAATTGGGTAAATTGAAAAGACCGCAAACAGCAGGACGCTGACCCAAGCTAGAAATTTTTTAATCATTAGCGAGTCTCCTTTCTGTATTGAGCAACTAAAGAACTGATACTAAACGCGACCAGGATCAAAAAGATGATAACGGATACGGCCGCCGCATAACCATAGCGATATAAGTTAAAGGCCGCTTTATAAACATAGCTGACCAAGATATGCGTTTGATCACCCGGTTCGCCGGCGTTACTGACCAGCCATACGATATTTAAGTTATTAAATGTCCAGATACATCCCAGCAAAGCTGCCGGAATCATCACGGGCATCAATAATGGCAAAGTAATATGACGGAATCTTTGCCAAGCATTGGCTTTATCTAAGTAGGCGGCTTCATACAGTGAATGAGGAATCGCCTGCAATCCACCTAATGCCACGATCATCATAAAGGGGAACCCTAGCCATACGTTCGTGATAATACAGGCGGTAAATGCCGTGAAGGGTTGGCTTAACCACTGCACCGGTGAAAGATGCAAGAACTGCTGCAAGAATTGATTGATGGGCCCGTATTCTTGATTGAACATCCCCCGCCAAGTCAGGGCGGTGATGTATTGGGGAACAGCCCAAGGAATAATGAAAAGCGTGCGCCAGAATCCTTTTGCAGGCATCACTTGATTGATGATGACGGCCAAGAAAATCCCGATGGTCACATGGAAAAACACATTCACCACGGTCCAAATAATTGTTTTTACAAACAGGGACCAGAAGCGTGGGTCGGTAATTGCGGTGATGTAGTGCTGAAACCCAACGATCTGCCAGCTTTGGAAAGTCAGGAGGTTGAAGTTCGAAAACGAAATCGCAATATTATAAAAGAACGGATAAATGATGACGGCAAAAATACCAATGAACGCGGGCAACATCATAAAGTACACAAAACGCTGAGGTCCTTGCAGGCCTTTGATAAAATTAACCAGCGACGTGCGTGAGACCCATAAAACCCATAAAAATAAAATCAAGGCCAAGCCCTGAATAACAAAGGCAGAGGCATCGGGTTGAATGACTTCATTCATGTCACGGATTTGCGCTTCGGCCATGACCTGAGCTTCGCGTGTGCCTTCGGCTGGAGTCAGTGACCCTGCGAGAACTTTTTGATATTGCACGCGTAAACTGTCCCAAACGCCGCGAACTTCAGGGACCACGGGCATGGGTGTACCGACTTCCATAATATAGGAAGACACTTGTAACAAAGCATTGTTTTTAACGGCAGGATCATCTCTTAACGCTAAATTCGAAGGTAAAACACCCACACGCTCTGTGAAAAGTTTTTGAACTTGCGGAGAGGTTAAATATTTTAACAACTTGATCGTGGCGGCTAAGCGTTCGGGATCTTGGATATTCACGTTTAATGAATATCCGGCGGTTCCTACCAGAGGTTGAGGCCATTTTTGCGTGGATGAAACCAGGGGGATGCGGGCGATCCCGAAATCCATACCCGCACCTTTATAATCACCCCAAGACCAGTCGCCGTTGATCAGCATCGCGGCTTTATCTTGTTTAAATAAAGCATTCGCCGTTTCATAATCACATTCTTTAGGGATGATTTTATGCTTATCGCGCAGCTCTAGGATGAATTCGAAAGTTTTTTGCAAAGCCGGCGTATTCAGCTGAGGCTTGCCATCTTCGGTCATAAACGGCGCGCCGAAGGCGGGAATGAACGGGGCAAAGAAAAAGGGCTCTGTATAATTAAATACTAAACCGTACCGATCGATTTTGCCGTCACCATCCGTATCTTGAGTCATTTGCTTACCGATAGCGATCAGTTCGTCCGTGGTCTTGGGCGGATTTTTTAAAAGCTTTTTATTATACAAAAGCATTAAGTTATTTCCGACCGAGCCACCAATCATATAATGCACGTCTTGGTATTTCGGAGTCGCTAGGGGATCAAATTGGCCAAAAAATTCTTTTTCTAAAACTTCATCCCAAGGGCGGATGATCTTCATTGATGCAAAAGGACCAATCTGATCGCTAGGGCCATAAATCAGTTCCGGGCCACTGCCACCCATGGCCGCGGCCTGATAGCTAGAGCGAAGTTCTTCGGTTTCACGATAAGTTTCTTGAACGACAAGGTCAGGGTTTTCTTTTTCAAAATTACGAAGGGCCTCTGAAAGAACCACGCGATGGCCGTATATCATTTGATGCCAAAGCTGTAAACGCATAGGAGCCGCTTCAGATACGAAGCCGGTGCAAAGAATAATAAATAACAAAAGACTCTTCACAGTTTTCATCGTCAGTATTTTCATTATCGAATCCGTTGTGAGCTATTAAGGTGAAGAACCAGTGTGGTTCGTCCCGGAATTTGCACGCTGTTTTGGGTCGGCATTAACACCACTTGAGCTAAGGCCGCATCAATAGACGAATCAAAATAAGGGTGCAAGCGCCAAGGTTGGTGAAGCAGATCATGTTGAAAATAACGGGCTTCGCGAGACGCATTAAAAATTATTAAAAGCTCTTCAGAAGTGTCTTGCAGGTGCATCGCAATCAGTCCCGGTTCGGCCTGACGATCATTATCAATGAAGTGCAGGTGCTGAGAAATTTCCGAAAGGGAATTCATTTTAAAAAGGTCACTGCTTTGACGAAGACGTAAAAGGGCGCGGAAATATTTATCCATGCGCGAAATCTGTGCGGGCGTTACCTTTAAAGCCTGTTCTTTTAAGCGTGGCTCCCAGAAAGACCAATCATTGATGTTTTTCCAGGCTGGAGGCAGACCCTCGCCCCAATAATTGGTTTTGCCGGTCCAATCAATGCGATTAAAAAAATCGCCGGAATCATAACTGTCTTGATCGCCATTTTTAGAACGTAAAAGCTCTGTCCCACTTTCCACGAACGGAATCCCTTGTCCTAAAAGAGGTATAGAAAGAGCCAATTGATGCATGCGCAAGCGTTCTTCCACGGAGGCTAATGAGGGACTGCGACCATAAGAATAAAAAGGAGCTTTCGCCTGGATGGCATCCCAGAGTCCGTAACCATCGTGGGCGGAGACATAGTTCACGGTTTCAATGGCTTGAGAAGCAAAGGCCACGGGAGTGCCGCGGAAGCGCAGATCCCCGGCGCGAATAGTATTTCCCAAGTGTTCGCGGAAATAAAAATCACGCAGGTTGCCGGCAAGTCCTGCTTTGATCACGTCCCCGTAATGGAGCAACCGATCGCGTTGAATATTTAGATCACCGGGGGTTCCGCGATTTGCAGGCTCATGGTTAAAGTCAAAGAACAGGCCTGTGGCAAAACCTTGATCTGATTTTTCGGCCGATGATGTCGTTCCACCGCGAACCGCATCACGCAAACGATCATTAAAAAATCCATATTGCGAGCCGTAAGAGTTCGTGATGGTCATCGCGTCTTGGGGGCTTTTTTCGTGAAGGGATCCGAAACTCCAGCCCTCGCCGTAAAGCAGGATCTTAGACCCATCGACACCGTCTTTGTTGATATCTAAAGCGTGTACGGCTTTATAAATCTTATCCATGGTTTGGCGAGAGTGAAAAGACATCAAATCGAAACGGAAACCATCAAATTTATATACTTTAGCCCAATGCAGAACATTATCGATCATCAGTTTTTCCATCATGCGATTTTCACTGGCCGTATCCCAGCAGCATGAGGATTTGTGCGCAATACCGTTATCATCAAGACGGTAATAATAAAGCGGCACAATTTTATCAAAGACCGAAAGATTTTCTAGGCCGCTTTGATAAGTGTGATTTAATACTACGTCCTGAACAATACGCAGGCCCATTTTGTTGACGGCTTGAACCATCTCGCGCACTTCGCGGATGCGTGACTCACCCTCACCGGAAACGGCATAGCTTCCTTCCGGAGTGAAGTAATGAACCGGATCATAACCCCAGTTAAACGGATCTTTTTCGCGAAGTCCGCCAATGATGCTTTGAGGTTCTTGCAAGTTTGTGGAAGGGCCCAGAAAGGTTTCCCACTCTTTTTTATTTTCATTCACGCTGCCAAAATCATTGATCGGCAAAAGATGTAAGTGCGTGAGACCCGCTTCGGCCAGGCTTTGCAAATGCTTCATGCCCGCAGATTGAGTTTCGGTGAATGCCAAGTAAGTCCCGCGCTTGGATGTCGGCACGGTGCTATCCGTCGCACTGAAGTCACGTATGTGCATTTCGTACACCACCGATTCTTTAATTGAATTCAATGGTGGTTTACGCAAAGAATTCCAAAGCGCCGGTGTGGTATTTTTAGAGTTTAAGTTCACCAGCTGCGACCTTGCGCCGTTAAGCGACAAGCTAAAACTGTAAGGGTCCGTGACAAATGTGGTTTCAATTTTCTGGGTGTGCGGTGAATACACGGTCACTTCGTACAGATAATAAGAGCCCTCTAAGGCGCCAGCCAAAGAAGTGCTCCATGTTCCTTGGGCTCCGCGAGTGAGCGGAAGAACCATGGCCGTGTTGATCGGATCGTCGCTGCGTCTGAAAACATAAAGACGAACATTTTGTGCCGTCGGGGCCCATAATTTCACAGTGCATGCAGCGCCAAAACAACGAGCCCCTAAATCATTGGCGTCATAAAAATAAAGTTCGTCTAAAAGACCGGAAAAATGAATCTGGGTCACGTCGACAACATTGCGACTGTTATTGGAAATCTTGACTTGCAGGGGACGACGGATCAATTCATCTACTTGCGAAAGTGATAAATGGGCCGTGCTGAGGAATGCAAATCCAGATTCAATTTTAATGAGTGGTAGTTGAATAGGCGAGGCGTCTAAAAGTAGAGAGGAAGCATCATCTAAAAAAAATTGCGTGTTGGCGCTGGCGTAAAAACCAGCTGGAAGTTTAAGTAAAATCTGTGATGAATTATTCCAATGCGCACGGACGTCGGCAGCCACCGCGTAAGAGCCAAACTGAAGCACTAAGTAAGCAATAATCCAGAAGAATTTACTCAAAACTGCGGCCCCCCGTTACAGTCTGTTCTTGTCAGGCGCAGACTTTATGGGTAAGCCTTCGGTTTTTCAAGGGGACAGAATGAAAAGAATTATGGGAATCCTAATTATAAGTTGGTTTGCTTCGACAAGTTTTGCTTTAGAAGCGGATTTCACGGGATATCTGCGGGGTGGAACAGGGGTGAATTTTGAGGGTGGAAAACAGCAATGTTTTTACAACTCGGGAATTCCCGCTAATTTCCTACGTTTAGGGAATGAGTGCGATTTCTACTCTGAGATTGCCATGGTGTTCCATCATAAAAAGCCCGATGTTGCGGATCCCGTATATTTCAAAACCAACACTCGTTTGGTCATGCAAGGTAAGGGAACCCGACAATGGGAGCCTGCGGCAAATCGCAATATTGCGCAGCTTGAAGCCTTCGTAAGTGCGGGTGGATTCAGTGAAGTCCCTGGGGAATTCTGGGTTGGCAAACGCTTTTACCGTGATGTGGATGTGTATATCTTTGATTGGTATTATTACGCAGACATGAGTGGCGTGGGTGCAGGTTGGGATCAGATCCCTATCGGCACGGGCAAACTTGCGATCGCGCATTTGATTCAGTCTGATGATAAGGTCACGGCCTCTGGGGATTACGTGGAAACTTCAACGGGTGCGCCAGTATTACAAGCCTTGGACCTTCGCTGGAAAGAAATTCCAGTTTCTGAAAACCAACAACTTAATTTCTGGGGAGTGTATGCGTTTGCGGAAGGGAGCACGGAAGGCACCACCGTGTATGTTCCAACGAACGGTTATTCTTTATCCGCGCGTCTCAGCGGAAAAGTCGGAACGGGCTTTAACAACTTCACCTTGATGTACGGTCAAGGCGCGATGAGTGGTCTTAATATTTATGGCAGCGTGCGTGTTCCAGAAAACGACACCAGCCAAAATCGAGCGTGGACGGCGCGCGTGGTGGAAGATTATCACCATGACATCAGTAACAAATGGGCAGTGATTCTCAGTGCCGCAGCGAATACTTCAGACAACGGTAAAGATGCCGATAGTAAAACGAATTGGTATGAGGTCGGCGTTCGTCCGATCTATGAAATTTCAGATCGCTTCCAGTTGGTTTTTGAGGGCGGCTTTTCGCGTATTAATTCAGAATCAGAAAAGACTGGCACCGAGTACATCGGCGATCGTGATCTAAGTCGTGTTTCAATTGCGCCACAGATTTCTTTCAGCAAGTCTATCTGGGGCCGCCCGGTGATGCGCGCTTACCTAGCGCATTCGATGTGGTCGGATTCAAACAAATCAAATATGGCGCCCGCTACATCCGTGTTTGCTAATAAAAATGCCGGCACCAATTTCGGTTACCAATTCGAAGCTTGGTTCTAAAAACTTTCGAAAGTGCCTTTTTCTTTGTTCTTCCGAACATGAGGCACTTCGAAAATCTGATTATGAAATGAAATATAAAATCCGGGTTTCAGAAGCTTTGCGGCTAGCAAGGCTTCTGTGACATTTTGAGTGGCATCGCTGTCATCAAATCCCATGGGAATCATAGCGCCGGTGAAAACCACGGCGGTTGAAGGATGGGAGATCGTTTTAAAACAATACTCGGCCGATAGGTGCATGGTGTCGGTTCCGTGCAAAACCACGATCGGGTGTTGGCGTTTCATCTCTTCTTGCACAGTTTTTGAAATCATCACGCGATCCTCGTCGTTCATGTATAAAGAATCTTTGCTCATGATCGGGTGGACTGAGATGTTGGTATAGGGCAGGCGCATTTTAGAAAGAATGCGGTTTTTTATGCTGGTGCCGCGATTTTCTAAAGAGCCATCAAACTCGTTATAAGTTTTTTCAATGGTTCCGCCGGTGGTGATAATGACGACGTCTTGTTGATTTTTGTTCATGTGAGTTTAAATCCTCTTACCAAACGTTCACGATTTCGTATTCACGAACTTGCGCGCCATTTTCAACCACGGCGACGTCTCCTTGCTTTAAGTCTTGCAAGGCTTCACCCACGGGCGTGTTAGCCGTGATGATCTGAACCGTTTTTCCTTCAAAAGAAACCGAAACACCGCCCCCTTTAGGCATAATAAAATAGAAATTATGTTTGCCATTAAGTTCAAGTTCAACCACGGCGGTGACGTTGATTTTGTCGTCCGGCCCAAAATCTTTTAAATTGAGATGCTTGCAGATCACCAAAAGCTCTTCGATTTCAGCAATGCGTTTGGCTTGGGCACCCGCTAGGTAGGAGGCCTCGAGCCCCCGCGTATCATATTCATTTTCAGGCTTACTTTCCTCGTGCGTGGCCGCTTCATAAGTGGCAAGGGCCGCAGCTTTGGCTACAGCCATGTCGGCATTTAATTGAGCGATGATTGTTTCGACGAGTTTCTTTTTATCCAAGCTAATAAACCTCTTTGGCCTAGTATGGCCGAGGTCTATGGGAAATCAATCAAAACGATGATCCGGGTTGTTTTAGAAATTCTAATTCGTCCGGGGTGGATTTTCTGCCCAAGATTTTGTTGCGATGCGGATAGCGACCAAAACGATCGATAATATTTTTGTGCAGGATTTCAAACTTCAAATTTTCTTCCAACCCTTTTTGGGAATAAAGGCGCAAAGCCTCCTGATGCATCTTTTTAGATTCGCTGTGCATATAGGGCATATATAAAAATGCTTTTTCCGTGGGATTGAGCATTTCATCCTCACCTAGGCGCACGGCTTCACGAGCTAAATTTAAAGCGATTTCATCTGACGCAAATGCTTGAGGCGTATCGCGAAACATATTGCGAGGAAATTGATCAAGCACGATGATTTCGGCCAATCGTCCTTGGGCGGTTTTACGCCAAGAAGCGGTATTACCCGCGACGACTTCATTGTAAGTTCCCAAAAAAAGAGCCTTCACCTGATCGTCAAATTTCAGGTCTTTTTTAAACCAGTTTTCGGGATTTGTTTCGTTGAACCAGAAGCTAAGGACTCTTTGCGCGGACATAAGCATTTCCTTTGATTCAATAATTATTGCTTTATGGGGAGAAAAAGTCATCTTGCAATGGCGTAAGAAAAAAAGAAGGAGGATCTGCCGGGGGGACAGATCCTCCAAAGGACACTGGCGTTGCAGTGATTAGTGAGAAGAGGTGTTCGATTTGACTTCGACGTCTTTTTTGTTGCCAAGCAACTTGTCGAAGAAGCCCCCATTTTTAGATTCGATCTGGATTGTGCGCGCTTTGGCTACAGGTGTTTTAGGTAGATAAAGGCTTAGCACACCATCTTCATAGTTGGCTTCGATTTTATCACCCGACACCGTTGTGGGAAGAGAGAAGCTTCGCGTGAAGGATCCATAAGATCTTTCGAAACGATGCGTTTTCTTTTCTTCATCAACTGTAGTTTCGCGGCGACGTTCTCCAGAGATGGTCAGAACGTTGTCATTCATTTCAATTTTAATATCGTCTTTTTTAAATCCTGGCAGATCCACCGTCATCAGATAGTGTTCTGCGGATTCGCTCACATCCACTGCGGGTGTAAAGCTTCGTTGCGCCGGTTGTTGATCCCAAGAATTTTGGAAGTCTGCAAACATGCGCTCCATTTCATCAAATAGGTCTACAGAATTACTTCGGCGCGTGGGCCAATTAGAATTAATGAGTCTCATAATAACCTCCTTTACGGTTTGGTTCCTATATCTCAAACATGTTATCGCCGTTTTTAATGTCAAGGTCCCGCCGACGTAGAAAAACACAGGCCGGCCTTGCCTTGAGTCTTAGATTTTTTTTGTCAAGGTGAAGGGTTTTAAATAATTTTGTTTTTTATCACTTCTTTTTAGACACTTGACGTCCTTGTGTTAGGCTTAAGTACGTGGAGGCCTGAAGTGAAAATTGCCATTGCTGGAGCTAGTGGTTTTGTCGGAAAAAATCTTGTTAAAGAATTAGAAAAAAATCACGAAATCATTGGGCTTAGTCGCGCCAAAAAAGCAGATACGAACCATATCCAGTGGCGGGATTGTGACCTTTTTAGCATGCTTGATGCCGAAAAAGGTTTGGCGGGTTGTGATGTGGCGATTTATTTGGTCCATTCGATGCGACCGTCGGCGCATCTGACCCAAGGAACTTTTGACGACTTTGATCTGATCGTGGCTGATAACTTTGTACGCGCGGCTGAAGCTTGCGGTATCAAGCAAATCATATTTTTAGGTGGTATGCGTCCTGAAGATAAATCCCAAGAATCAAAACACTTGCGCAGTCGTTGGGAAGTCGAACAGGTTTTTCGTAAAAGCAAAGTGCCGTCGACGATTTTACGTGCGGCTTTGATTCTGGGTCCTGAAGGTTCTTCGTTTCATATTATGGCAAGGCTGGTAGAGCGTTTGCCCTTTATGATTTGCCCCACGTGGACTTACTCTCATAGCCATCCGATTGCGCTTTCTGATGCGGTGGCCGCTATTGATTACTGCGTGGGTCGCGAAGAAACTTTTGATCAAGTTTATGAAATCGGAACTGAACAAAGTGTTACTTACGTAGAGCTCATGAAAAAGATCGCGGCAAAATTGCACTTAAAGCGCTCTATTTTAACGATCCCGTTTGTAACCCCTAAACTTTCAACCTTGTGGGTGTGCATGGTCACCGGAGCACCTCGAGAACTCGTGCGGCCCTTGATTCAGGGGTTAAGAACTTCATTGCCACTCAGACCCGAAAAACTTTTAAGAATCCCGGGGCATCAGTATAAAACGGTGGATCAAGCCTTAGATGAAGCCTTGGGTAATTACCAAATTAAAACTCGTCCCTTGGCATTTCAGCCATCTCCTCGGGGCCGCCACGTGGTTCGTTCCGTGCAAAGAATGGAAGCTCCCAAAGGTATCACTGCCGAGCAAGCGGCCTTGGCTTATTTGGTTTATCTGCCTAAGGCCAATCCGGGATTATTAAAAGTCGAAGTGACGGGGCGTTGGATTTATTTTTGTTGGCGTTGGCCTTACACAAGATTGTTGGTATTAGAGTACTCACCAGAGCGTAGTAAATCGGATCGCCAGCTTTTTTATGTGCGCGGAGGACTGCTTTCAAAAAAGACTGTGCGCGGTCGTTTAGAATTCCGAGAGATCTTGGGCGGGGATGCGATCATTGCCGCTATTCATGATTTTCAGCCGCGCATGCCATGGTATTTATATCGATGGACTCAAGCTTTATTTCATCTTTACGTGATGAAGATGTTTGGGGCCTTTTTAAACAAGAACGGCGAGGTTCAATATCAACGCCCGCCTAATTTAGAAAAGGAAAGACATCCTTGAAAAATTCAACACACTCATTATTTATTGGCTATGTCTTGTGGATTTTTGGATTCATGGGCGCGCATCGCTTTTATTATGGGAAGCCCATCACGGGCACCATTTGGTTTTTTACCGTTGGCTTGTTGGGAATTGGCTGGTTGATTGATCTTTTTTTAATTCCGGGAATGGATGATGCTGCCGATCGCCGCTATAAAAGTGGCGACAACAGTTATAACATCACTTGGGTTTTGCTGGCCTTCTTAGGCGTATTTGGTATTCACCGTTTTTATTTAGGTAAATGGGTGTCAGGTATTATTTGGCTTTTAACTGGTGGTTTGTTTTTGTTTGGAATTCTGTATGACTATTGGACGTTAAACGAACAAATCTCTGCCGCGAATCGTTCGAATAAACTAATGAAATAATCTAAGCCACGTCAGGCTGTGAATAATAAGCAAGATGGCGTAAGGGCCACAAAAAGGAAGAAGCACGGCCCAGGGTTTAGAGTTGTGAAAAAGATGTAGGCCCGTAATCACAAATACGACGGGTGCAAGGCCCAAAAGACTTGCGGGCACCACAAATCCGATAATCAGAAAAAAGCCCAAGATAATTTCCAGTAATTTAACTGTGGGCATGATGAATTTAGTTTGGTTACAAGCCATGACGAACCCATCAATGACTGGGCCCGAAGGCGGGATCTTCACCCAATGAAAAAATCCATTCAGGCCCCAAAAAACGAGCTGAAAACCAAGTAGAACTCTTAAGGCCACTTCAAAATAAAAACCCATACTTAACAGCTTACCCAAAATTAGTTCAAGGGCTAGCTCTATTTTTGATTCTTATCACTGGACTTTTGCTTGCTCGCGGATTTGCAAAGCCCTTTGGTAATTTGAATGCAGGAATATCTAAATTCTTGAGGTGCTATGGGCTTATTAAGAAGCGAACTTGAAATCTCGCTGAATGTGGCTGACGACGCAAGTTTGCCAGGTTGGGACGCCATGATCCGCGCGCAACAAAGGTTGGAGTTACCGTGGGCCTTAGAGAAAATTCGCCGCCACATTGGTTACCGCGCTCATATCTTAGATCTCGGCTGTGGTTATGGCGGAGTTGCCAATGAGCTTGCAAAAACAGGTCATATGGTGACCGGTCTTGATCATGATCCCGAGGTTTTAGGGATCGCAAAAATGCGCGATAAAACGCAAAGTGTTCAGTATCGTTTGGGCGAAATTGATCAGCTTCCTTTTGCCAATCAAAGTTTTGATGTGGTGACGGCCTTAGATGTTCTTTGTCACTTAGACGACTGTGCGGAGGCTTTAAAAGAAGCCACCCGCGTTTTAAGACCCGGGGGGATTTTTCTTTTTAATAACTTTAATCGCACCTTGGGGGCGTGGTTGGTCGCGGTCAAAGGGCAAGAGTGGTTTATTAAAAATACCCCGGCGGGGTATCATGAGTTTGGAAGATTTAAAAAGCCGCAAGTTTTGGCTCGCCAGCTTCGTCGTGCGGGATTAGAGCCCGTGCAAATGCGCGGGGTGAGTCCGGTGTTGTTGCAAAGATCATTTTTTAAATTAATTTATGAAGGATCTGTGAATGAGGATTTTCATTTCCATTTTTGCCGTACCCCGTGGCTGGGGTACGTGGGCTTTGCGCAGAAAAGAAGATTTTATTAGTTTATAACTTCTTGCTTACCGGCTAGGTGGCGTTGCTGGCGTTTGGGAATAGCGGATCTGGGAGTAGTTGGGGTTTCAGATTTTACGATTTCTTTAAAGAATTTTGGAAAATCTGTTTTCCCAGTGACCGACCAATCTTTTAAAATCAAAGCCTTGGCGTCCTCGTCGCTATAATTCATATGTTCTTTGAGATAAATATAAGCACTTTCAAACAAACTTGTTTGCGAAATCCCGTAAGACTGGGAATAGCGTTTTGACAAAAAGTCATTCAGTTCAAAAAATTCCCAAAAGAAAGACTGATCTTCGCGTTGGCTGGCTTTGGTTCTGATAGCCTCGACAAAGTTTTTAAACGATCCGCTGTTCGCGTAAAGGTCCCAGTACTTCGCAAAGCGGTTCATCACTTGCAAAGTTTCGAAGTCCATATTTTTGGTGCGCAAGATTTGAAACGGCGGGTGTTCAGAGTAAACCATCTGCCATTCTTTATCATGTCTGGCGATGGGGGCGCCTTTAAGGCGTTTTAAAATACCGACTTGGATTTCGTTAGGTCTTAGTGCGGAAAGGGTGTCAAAGCCTTTACCGAAGCTTTCTAAGTCCTCTCCTGGTAAGCCAGCAATAAGATCGGCATGGGTATGCACGCCAGTTTCTTGAGCTAAGAAGCGGAAGTTGTCTTTTACTTTTTCCAGATCATTGCGGCGGCTGACAAGTTTAGCGACCTCGGTGTTCCAAGTTTGAATACCGATTTCAAATTGCAAAGCTCCGGGAGGAAACTTTTTAACCAGTTCGCGGATTTCATGGGGTAAACGATCCGGAACCATTTCAAAGTGCAGAAATAATCCCAGATCAATGCGGTCTAAGAAGAATTGCAAAATGCGCGTGCACGTTGTGGGGCTTAAGTTAAATGTGCGATCGATAAACTTAAATTGGCGTAAGCCCTTATCTAAAAGCATTTGCATGTCGTTTAAGAAAAGATCTAAGTCAAAGCTGCGCACGGATTTATCCAGTGATGACAAACAGTATTCGCAGCGATACGGACAGCCGCGAGAGACTTCGACATAGACCACGCGATTTAAAATATCTTCGTCGCTGTAAAGGCTATAAGGACTTTTGATTTTGGTGATCTCGGGCAAAGCCCCGGCGATGATTTTTCTGTCAGGCAATTTTCCTTCAACGAAATAATCTTTGCAGAATTCATAAAATAAGAAATCCGCCTCGCCTTTGATGGTGAAATCCGCGATCTGACAAATGCGTTGGGATTCACTCTCATGACTGACTTCGGGGCCCCCCAGGACCACGATGGTGTCGGGACTGATGCGTTTAATCAGAGAAACGACTTCTAAAGTTTCTTGGGCGTTCCAGATGTACACGCCAAAGCCCAGGATTTTTGGCTTTAGGCGCAATAAGGCTTCGGTGATATCGCGGGGATCTTTCTGAATTGTGAACTCTAAAATCTCCGCCCGGTTTTGAAATTCCCCTAAGTTCGCCATAAGATAACGCAGCCCGAAGGAGCTATGAGGGTAGGACGAATTCAATGTCACCAGGAAGAGGTCTTTTTGCATGGCGCGCATCCTAAACTATGTTCATTAAATAAGCTAAATGTCTTTGCCATTTTGCGGACAATTTTACTAAGCTAATCGTGGACTTATCTTTTTTTCAAAGGACTGAATATGAAAAAAGCCATGATGGCTGCTTTACTCATCGCATCTTATGCGAATTTGGGCCAGGCCCACGTCCACGCATTAGAGACTTTTGACACAAAACCCGTGCTTGCGGACCTCAACGACCTGCGCGCCTTGAACATTCCGGTCCTAGCCAAGGATGAATATGTCGAGGTGGGCTATGCGGTGATCACCCCTGTTATGCAACAACGTCTTCAAGAGCGTGCCCATAAAGTTGGAAAATGCGGTGGTTTTGAAGACCTGAGTCAGGACATGGGGCTTATGAGCTTAGGTTTTGATCATATGCTTACGTCAATGGCCGATATGAAAGCCAAGGAAGAGCTTTACTCCAGAGCCCCTTTCCGTGCATTGGCGTTGATGGCAGAGCCGAAAATTCAAACGGCCCTTAATGAAGTGAGTGAAGAAAACTTGCGCAGTTACGTGCAATGGCTTTCGGCCTTCCCAAATCGTACAGCGACAAGTGCTCAGCCCAATTACCATGTGACGGAAATGAAAACGCGCTTAGAAGCTATGTTGGCGGGGGGATCTATTCCGTATCAGATCGAAGAAATCCCGCACAAATCAACTAAGCAAAACACTTTGCACGTGCGTTTGGTTGGTAAAGATCGTCCTAACGAAATCATTGTTCTCGGGGGCCACTTAGATTCTATTAACCAAAGCTGGGGTGGCGGTAAGACCGCGCCGGGTGCGGATGACAATGCCTCGGGATCGGCGAACTTGATTGAGGCTTTACGTATATTGCTCGCGCAACCTCAACCACAACGTACCATTGATATCTTCTGGTACGCGGCTGAAGAAAACGGTCTTTTGGGCTCAGCTGAAATTGCGAAGAGCTATAAAGCAGCCAACGCGGATGTGATTGCGGTTCTTCAGTTAGATATGACCTTGTTCCCAGGATCTGGTGAATTCGTTATTGGCAGCATGAATGATTTCACTAGTGCGTGGTTAAGAGATTACTTAAAAGCGATGAACGACACTTATCTAAAAGCGAAAATCGTCGATGATAAGTGCGGTTATGGTTGCAGCGACCATGCTTCTTGGAATCGTCAAGGCTATCCGGCACTTATGCCGTTTGAAGCCACCTTCCGCGGAAGCAATAAAAATATCCATTCCGCGAAAGATGTTGTTTCTCCAGAATCAAACTTTAAGCATTCGATGCTCTATACTAAGATCGCGCTTGTTATGGCGATGGATCTTGGCAACAGCACGGCTCGTCAGCCTTATTAGTTTTGTCGCAGAAGCTCTAAGAGCTTCTGCGCGCTTTGAGACCCGTCGGTCTCTGCCAAAATTTCTTGGGTTCTTAGCAAATCCATATTAATCGCGGAAGTATCTTCATCTGAATAGGCATCCACCGTGAAAAGCCCGGGGGTGAAAGTCTTTTTATAGGTCGAGTTTTTTGTATGCTTGGAAACAGAAATAGCTTCCGCGGCTCTCATCAAGAATGAATAGCCGTTGTTGACCTTGTGAAGATCCGCTAAAAGGCGAATCTTTTTTTTCCCTTCGATCATATGGTTTTGTATCTGTTCAAGAATTTCGCTGCGTGATTCTTCGGGAATAATATAAGAAAAAGGCTCAAGCTTAGAATATCTGGCCAAACTTATGCGTTCATTTTCTAAAACGTCCACAACATGACAGCGTTCTTCGGCGTGGACGACCAATTTCATGGTGCCGTCCGGAAGATCTTTGGCCTCTATAATTTTGCTGACGGTTCCAACGTCAAAAAATTCTCCGACGGCAGGTTTCTCGTTCATTTCGAAAGCCTTTTGACTTAGGACCACGATTTTTCCGTTGTAATCGGCCTGAGATTTCTTGACTGCGGCTTTTGTAAATTCTCGGCCCACGAAAATAGCCATGTAGGAGCCGGGGAATAATATAAAATCGCGAACCGTGATCATGGGAATGGATTCTTCAAAATGCTTCATGATCGCAAGCTTTTCATTCTCTTTAAGAGCCTGGTCTTTTCCTTTTAAGATACTCAGAGCATTCTGAATTCTTTGGCGCTGTTCCCTGATTTCGGTTTCAAGCTCGTTGAGAGACGCCATTCGTCCGTTAAGAAAGCTTACTAGCTTATCGGAGTTCATGCCGATATCAGCAATAAGTAACGCGCGAATCTCCTTAAGCGTGAAGCCAAAGCCTTTGAAAGACTTAATACGTTCTAAGACCTCAAGCTGCCCCTCTTCGAAGTAGCGATACCCGTTTTGGCCCCGCGAGTGAGAGCGGATTAACCCCATCTCTTCATAAACTCGCAGCGTGCGAGCAGAGACATCTGCTTTTTTAGAAAATTGTCCAATAGTGTGCCATTCTGCCATTTTTCACCTCATTTTTTAAAAAGGTAAAAGATTGACCTAACGTAAAGGTCAAAAAAAATATGTCTTACTGGACCAGATGTCAGTTTACTTCACAAGCTTTTCTAAGCGCTTCACCGAGTTTTTTACTTCATCAATGGTGTCGTCATGAGCAGCGTTTTTTCTTCCTAGCAAATACAAATTATGTTTCCAGTACCCGGTTTTTGGTCCAAGAGTGGTTAAGATGCCATCGCGGATTTCATCATACACGTAAGCGACCGGCAAAAATCCGATGCCTGCACCGTCCACGATCGCGCGGCCCACCACCGACATGATGTCGGATTCAAAGACGGCTTTTTTGCGCGACTTGATTTCTTGCATGAAGAGATCTGTTTCGTGGCGCAATTTCATTTTATAGGAAGGGATGATCATCCCCCACGGAGCTAAGCGAATAAATTCTGCCGCCGAGGTGTTTCGTGAAAGACGGATTTTAAATTCTTTTAGGTTCTTAGAAGAAACCAACAGGTTCACGGGCAGGCTGGCGGAGGCAAGTTCTTCCACGTCGTCGGCGTAAATGGGTTTGTTGGTCAATACAAGGTCGATCTCTTCGCTGCGCAGTTGGTTGACTAATATTTCAGACGGCGCCGAGCTAACGAAGAAAGTTTTTTCGATCCCCTTTTTTTGATCGCGAATCAAGGGACTTAAAAGATCCGCGATGAAAGGACGCTCGACTTGATCAGTGACACCAATGCGGATGCGTTGGCTTTGTTTGTCAGTGGGTGATTTGATGGACTCAGCAAATTCGTTGGCGACATCAAACATCTTTTTTGCGTACGCAAAAGCAGTTTCACCATCCGAAGTCAGTTGCAGTCGACGTCCTTTTTTTTCAAATAGCTTTTGTCCTATCGTGGATTCTAGCACTTTAAGTTGTGAGCTGAGCGAGGGCTGACTAATATGCAGGTATTGAGCGGCGTTACTTACGCCACCAAGCTTGGATGTTACATAAAAGTAATATAAGTGGTTGTAATTGAACATAAATCTGGACCCCCGTGTGACATGCGTTTTTCAGCTCCTTTTTGGAACTGGTCGTTAGCTTTGAGTCGCTAACCTATCGAACTTCCAATGAAATCAATTTAAGGTCTGTTTTAATATATAACTTTATCCTAAGTATGTCATCGATATTATATATTTATCAGATATGTTCAACCCGGCGATAATGTGTGTACGAGGAGGTAGATATGCAAACAGACATCTACTACAGAGACATCACTAGAACTGAAAACCTTGAAAATTATTTGATGGAAAGAGTTGAGAAGATCTTAAGCGATTTCCTTAGATACGATAGTGATGCCCATGTAACAGTTCGCGTGGAAACGGATCGCCATCGAACTAATGCACGCAGACCGAACTATATGTGTGAGATCCTGGTCAAAACAAGCTGGATGAAAAATCCGCTTAAAGTGCAGAAATCAGATCCTAACTTCAGAACTTGTGTCGCTAAATGTACGGGGGCTTTAAAGGTGATCTTAAGTAAACAGTCATCTTTAAAACAACAACATCGCCGCCGCGACCGCGCTTTAGAAACCGATGCTCAACTTACTGATTTTGAGTGGTTGAATACGTTCTAGAAATAGAAGGATTGTGAAGGAGCATATTATGAACTCTCTTCAAATGAAAAATCATTCAGATGGCGAGCTTTCGCGGATTTTGCGAGATCGCATCAAATGGGATAAACGTGTCAGTACGGCTGACCTTAATATCGTGGTCCGTAATGGTGTCATTATCGTCAGTGGCTTTGTGGACACTTCTTATAAAAAAAATGCGGCTTTAGAAGTTCTTTCTGAAACCGAAGGTGTCTGGAGCATTGAAGATCGCATCGTGGTACCCGGTGATTATTACCGCTCAGATGAAGAGATTTTAAAAATATTAAAGGAACAAATAGACGAAATTATTAAAATTGGTGGTGAACATATTGAGGTCGATGTCGCTGATGGTATTGTCAAATTGGAAGGTGAAGTCTTCCGACCACGACTTAAAGCCATGGCCGTGGCCTCTGCGTGGGAGCTCTCGGGAGTGCGAGATGTTTTGAATTTCATTGAAATCAAATATCCGCCTCGTCGAGCACCACTTTATGAAGAAGAAGGAGGTCTCTTGATGAACGGTGAAAATTCGTGATGAAGGTCCTATTCCCATCCCTCCATACGTCAGGACGCCTTTCTCCAAGGCGTCCTCTTTTTTTCTCTCGTAGATAGTTCTTATCGGTTTTCATAACACTGGATTTGTTTTAGAGACGGGCTGGCTTCCCACTTCTCCGGAGGTCGGCATCGTGCCTCTGTCGCCGCCGCCCGTTCGGGCGGTTCGCGCATCCATGCGCCGGCGAAGCCTCCTGCGAAATGGAAATCCAGCCCCTCTCTAAAATAAATCATTGCTAGGATCGATGTGTCTTTCTTCGTTCGCTAAAACTAGAGCGCGTTGGAGGGGGCTTTGTGCTTTTTTTGTTTCGCGTTGTTTTTTTGTCGGGTTTTGGGATGATTGGTTGGTGGGGGTTTTTTTGTGCGTAAGGTTTTGATTTTTAATGGGAGTCCTTCTGGTGGGGTTGGTAATTGTGGGGCTTGGGTTAAGTTGGTTGAGAAATCGCTTAAAGGTCAGGCCTCTTGTCGGGTTGTGCATTTGGCTCAGACTTCTTTTTCGGGTTCTTTGCGTAAAGAGATGGAAGCTGCTGATGGGTTTATCTTTGTTACCGGGACTTATTGGGATTCTTGGGGCAGTCCTTTGCAGGCTTTCTTGGAAGACATTACTTCGCTTGAGGGGTCGTCTCGGCTAGTGGGGAAACCGGTTTCGGTTTTTGTTTTGATGCATTCTGTGGGCGGTAAGGGTGTACTTTCTCGGCTGCAGGGGGTGCTTTCTACTTTTGGCTTTTTGATTCCCCCTATGAGTGGGATGGTTTATTCTTTGGTTTCGGATATTGCTTTAAAAGCTAAGTCTTCTTTTGCCGACGATTTTTGGCAAAAAGGGGACGTGTCCTTGGTTCTGCAGAATTTTTTAATTGCTTGTGATTTGAAAACGTCTTGGACTGTTTGGCCGGTGGATAAGAAAAATCCTCGTCGGCGTTGGCTTTAATTTTTTAAGGAGTCGTTATGTCTTTTATGATGAATTCGGTTTTGGCTTTAAGTCTGATTTTTTCAGGAACGGCGTTTGCTAAAGATAATAAAGAATATAAAAAACCTTCAGACGCGGAACTTAAAAAAACCCTGACACCCATGCAGTATCAATGCACTCAGCAAGCGGCGACTGAAAAACCTTTCGATAATCTTTATTGGAACAATAAGCGTGACGGAATTTATGTCGATATTGTTAGTGGCGAGCCTTTGTTTAGCTCTACAGACAAATATGATTCTGGTACTGGGTGGCCCAGCTTTACCAAAGCTATTGATGAAAATGCGGTGACCACACGCCCCGATCGTGAACTGTCTGTGGAACGAACCGAACTTCGTTCAAAAGGGGCTGATTCTCACTTAGGGCATTTGTTTGACGATGGTCCCAAAGATAAGGGCGGAAAACGCTATTGCATTAATTCGGCCGCTCTTAAATTCATTCCTTTAGAAGAGATGGAGGCCAAAGGTTATGGTCGCTATCTTCCACTTTTTAAGGATAAGAAAAATAAAAAATAGTTCAGATTTTTTTGGTCCTTGGGGTGTCAATGGGCTGTATACCCAAGTAAGAATTGCAAGGTGGGTGAGGTCGCAAAGGGCTGAAATAGCCTTTAAATTGCGGATACTTGCCTTCTTCTTGGCACTTTTCTTGTAAATGCCCCGGGCATGCGTTGGTTATCATTTTTCATGATCATGACTATGGGTTTCTCTGCAGCTGCGCAGAGCGACTGGGATCCCGTTCCCCCTCGGCGGATTATCTTTAATCCGGTGGTCAGTACAACAGCGCGCACTTTGCCGCAATGGCAAGTGGGTTTTCAGCGGACCTCGGGTGCTAATATCAACGCGAATCTTTTAGCCAACTCTTTAAGCGTTGGCATTTTTCCTCGTTTGGAAGTCGGCGTAGTTCCGATGTTTTATACCACGGCTCCAGGTAGCAGCAACTTTACGGGTAAATTGAATTTCTATAAAAGTGAAGAAATCGATGGCGCCTTATCAGCCACCCAAACTCGCTTCCGCTCGGAAGTTAAAAACGATGACGGGGTCATCGTGGAACGCCCGGACCTAGTTTTAAATTCGGCCCAAATTGGTTTTAACTATCATCCTGAGGGATCTGACTTCACAATCTCTCCATTTTTAAACCGCGTAACGGGTTATGTGGACTCCACAAATGGCCTGACATTCGTGCGTTCGATGGAAGCTAAGACCGAATGGGGCGTCGACGTTCAATGGCAAATGAAAGACCGCGAGTGGCTGACTTTTGCTTATGGTTGGCTCCGCGATGCGGGACTTTCCCCTTATGAACAAATGCACTCAGGGGCCGGGGTGGCCTGGTCGCAATTCCGACCTAAAGAAATGTTCTCTCGCCCTTCCATCGGGATCTATTATTCACCAGGTACCGGAAATACCCAATACCTGGTTTCGACAACTTTCTTTGAGCTTTAATTAATTCTTATTTTCCGCAAGCATCGACTTTACAAATGTCGGCAGAGCAAATGCTGCCGCATGCAGGTCTTCGTTGTAATAGCGAAGTCCTTTAGCACTTGAAAAAGCCTGAGCCTTGTTTTTATCAAAGTCCACGGCGGGATGGCGAGACCCCTTGACACCGATTTGTAAGCTCCACATCCCCGACGGATAAGTCGTGGCGTGAAAGATCATCGTGTGGACCTGGTCTTTACCGAAAATACCTTTTAGACATTTATTTAACTCTACAAAAGTAGTTTCATGGAACATCGGGGATTCACCTTGCGTGATCACCGCCCCACCGTCTTTTAAGGCCTTTTTGCAATTTTCATAAAATTCTGTTGTGAAAAGACCTTTTGCCGGGCCGATCGGGTCCGAGCCATCCACGATAATCAAATCGTAAGCGCCAGGCTTAGCGTCTTTAACAAACTGAATGCCATCGCCAATGATCAGTTCCAATTTTGGATGAGAAAATGCGGCAGAGATTTTTGGCAAATGTTCTTTAGAAGCGCGCACGACCGCTTCATCAATTTCAACCATGGTCACCTTGTTGACGTGATCATAGCGGAAAATTTCGCGAATAGTCCCCCCATCGCCGCCCCCGATGACTAGAATATTTTTAGCATCACCCAAGCTTTGCATGATCGGATGGACCATCATTTCGTGATAGTGAGCTTCGTCGCGTTCAGTACACATCACCATATTATTGATGGCCAAAAACTTGCCGTGAGAAAAGGACTCTAAAACGCGAACACGTTGGTAAGGTGTCTTTTCGTCAAATAAAACATCGCCCGTGTAACGTAAAGATAAGGCCTGATTTTCGTCTTTATCCGTGAACCAAACATTGCGATCAATTTGATAACCTTTTTTAAGATCAAAAGAAGGTTCGGTACGAATAGTGTTCGGTTTGAAATCCGTTTTTTCGATCACGGACAACGAGCCGCGATTAAGTTCTAAAGCCGAGTAGTTGGCTTGGAAGGCTTTTTTTAAAAATTCAAAAGAAACCCAAGGGTCGACCGAATCGCCGCAAGTGAAAAGATCCACAGAAGCGTAACGATATTCAGGCCACGTATGGATCGCGAGATGACTTTCTTGGATGACCACCACACCACTGACACCCCAGGGGGAAAAGTGATGAAAGGTAGAGTTGATAACTGTGGCGCCGGCTGTTTGGGCGGCTTCGACCATCGCTTTTTCAATCGCTGAAACATCGTTTAGGATTTCTGAGTTACAGCTATTAAATTCAACCAATATATGACGTCCAAGTGCTTTCAATTCGCAATCCTCCTGTCGACCATTATATAGAAACGGCCGCAATTTAAGTGTTTGCTTTTTTCTAGGGCTTTTTAAGAAAGGAAACAAGTAAAAAGTCCCTCTTAACTAGACTATGACATCTTCGCGCGGATTTCGAAACAGTTATGGATTTTTTTGTCGTGGAAGTCTTGTGGGATACTTTCTTCGGTTTTATCGACGACAGAGTATTTCTCTTGAAGTGATGCAGAGAGTTTAAACTTTCTTTTGTTATTAGAAAAATAAAGAACTCCACCCGGGTTCAACATCATCATGCAGCTATCAACGAGAAAATCTTGATCGCGTTCAACTTCAAAGCTGTCCTCCATTTTTTTGGAATTTGAGAACGTCGGGGGATCTAAAAAAATGATATCAAACTTGTTTTTATAACGCTCATCTTTCAACCACTCTAAGACATTGGCGTTAACAAAGCTGTGTGCGCCCAGATCGATCTGATTTAATGCAAAGTTGTCTTGGGCCCAGGATAAATAGGTTTGCGACATATCCACGCTGGTTGTGCGCGCACCACCGAGGGCCGCAAAAACACTCACTGAACCCGTATAACAAAAAAGATTTAAAAACTTTTTGCCTGAGGCCGTTTTAAATACCTTTTGGCGCATGGGGCGATGATCGAGGAAAAGTCCGGTGTCTAAATAGTCGTACATATTTACTTTAAAAACAGCTTGGCTTTCGCGCACGATGAAGGTGTCGGATTTTTGATCTAACTTTTCGTATTGCTTTAAGCCTTCTTGGCGTTCACGCTTTTTTAGAATAATTTTGTCATCTGCGCAGGCGAAGATGTCTTTGATTGCCGTTAAGACCAAAGGAAGATGATTTTTTTCTTTGTCTAGGAAAGAATCGCTTTTATCGTGGACCAAAAAATAGTCTTTATACACGTCAATGATAAATGGAAACTCTGGAATGTCGCGGTCGTAAAGGCGATAAGCTTCGATCTGATGACGAGTGGCCCAAGGTTTAAGTTTTTTAAGATTTTTTTCCAATCGGTTTTTGATCATAAGTATTCCGTTTTGTTGAAGAAAGGACCTTTTAGACAAATTTTATCCCTTATGGTATCAATTCCTCTATGAACACCCAAAAAAGAGCGGAACAGATCGCTTTTTTATTAAAAATACCCGGATTTGCGCTCGCTTTTGTAGAGCATCAGGGCGTTCTTTACTATTCTCACTTTCTGGAGACCTCCATCGCGCCTTCTTCGGCGGTGGTCAAACTGCTTCAAGGCGTCTTTGACCAGCATGTCGATCTTAGCTTTTTCATCTTACGAAATCGGATTTATTCCACCCTGCCGTTATCAGAAATGTGCCGAGGAATGTTAAGAGTGGTCGCCAAAAGAGCCAGTGAGGGCATCCTCCCACGTGATCATGGCCTGGAAACCAATCTTCAATTTCAGGAAGTTGGCGTGAAGGATGAGGTTCTGTTTCCCACGACAAAGCTGAGTTCGGAAAATACGCAAGATTTAGCCAGTGTCGCGTTGATGTTTGCTAGAATTACCCAGGCAGATCAAATTTTATTAAGGCTCTCTGAGATGGCTTCTGCTGTTTCTCGAGGGAAGATCTTGCATGATTATCACCGGGACATAGCAGCCGTTTTGATGGGGCCGGAGGGGGACTGTTTGAGCTATGGATTGAACTCGAATGCTTTAAACAAAACCCTTCATGCCGAAGTAAATTTGGTGCATCGGCTTTTTAAAGATCGTGGAGTGAAGATTCCCAAGGGCTCGGTTTTGTATTCGACTCACAAGCCATGTAAGATGTGCGCGGGGATTATTCATGATTGGAGTGAAGATCCACGCCATGTCCAAGTCTACTATCACCACCATGAAGATGGGGGTTTGTCGCGAGCTACGGCTTTAGATAAGATTGGAATGCAGAATCAATTGTGATGTTCGCCGGGCTTTTGTCACTCAACGTGTTGTTGGCCTGTGCCGTCAGCGCAAAAAAGAAAGCAATTCCCAAGGATAAAATAATTGAAACAATTAATCGCATAAAACTCTCCGACGCATTTATCGGAAATCTAAGCAGAATGTTTACAAGGATTTCGAGGTCTTACGTCGATTCTCATACTGAGACAGCGAATTTAAGGGCTAGCCTCATTCACCGAGGGGGAAGAATACAGGACTCTTAGCAAGGTGTCCTTGCGAACCGGCTTTGACAGATGGAGATCGCATCCCGCTTCTAGACTTTTTTCTATATCTTCGGCAAAGGCGTTGGCGGTACAGGCATAAATACGCGAAGGCGCGCGCCCCTCGGTTTGTTCTAGGTGGCGAATGCAGCGGGTGGCTTCATGGCCGTCCATGCGAGGCATTTGGATATCCATAAAGATGACGTCATAGGCTGTTTCCCGCACCATTCGTAACGCTTCTTCGCCACTTTCAGCGTATTCAACTAAATGTTGGGTGTGCTGCAGATAAATTCCTAAAAGGTTACGATTGTCGTCAACGTCATCGACGATAAGAATTTTTAGTTGTGAACGCTCTTGAGGACTTAAAGACGGGCTTTCTAAAACACTTACGGGCTCATCGGCCGTGGGCAGAGTGGCGGTGAAATAAAAAACGCTGCCTGATCCCGGTTCACTTTCAAGCCAGATCTGCCCGTCCATAAGCTCCACGATGTTTTTGGTAATGGATAGGCCGAGACCCGTTCCGCCGTAACGTCGCGTGGTCGTCGGATCTGCTTGCGTGAAGGGTAAAAAGATATCTTTGAATTTATTTTTCTGAATACCAATTCCGGTATCCGCGATGCAGAAAAGGATGTTCCCGGCGCGCGAAGTGTGATTCAAAGTCACGCGCAAGGAAATGCCGCCTTGATGAGTAAACTTAATTGCATTATTTAAAAGGTTAATAAGTACCTGGCGCAGACGATCGGGATCGCCATAAAGATAAGGGCCGACATCGGTTTCAACTTGCACGTGCAAATCTAAACCTTTTTCTTTGGCGCGGAAGTGCAAGACGGAAATAATATCTTCTAAAAATCTTTTCAAGCTAAAGACCGATGATTTTAAATGAAACTCTCCGGCTTCGACTTTTGATAGATCAAGTACGTCATTAATGATGGTCATCAGTTGGTGATTGGCGCGCTGAAGAATTTCAACAAATGAAACCTGCTGACTATTTAACGGCGTTTCTGCCAAGGTGTCCGTGATGCCGATAATGGAGTTTAAGGGCGTGCGGATTTCGTGACTCATATTTGCTAAGAAAACTGATTTCGCATAGGTCGCCGCGCGGGCTTTTGCTGCGGTTGTTAACAACTCGCGATTCTTCTTTTCCAAATTCTCAGAAAGTTTTTTCTTTTCGGTGATGTCTAAAGCAAGTTTTACAATTTTGGAAACCCCACCTGCCGGGGACATGATCGGCGTGTAAGTGCCTTGAATCCAGAGGGTGTTTTGATTCTTGTCTACGCGTTTAAACTCTCCAGCTTGAGACTTTCCTTGCCCCAGGAGTGTCCACATCTCCAAGTAATCAAGTTCTTGTTGTGAATGTTCCGGCATGAACATCGAGTGATGTCGCCCCACAATTTCATCAAGCTCGTAAGCCACGAGATTTAAGAATTTCTGGTTTGCCCACAGAATATGTCCCTGCACATCGAATTCTATGATGGCGGCTGAATTTAATAAGGCATCGTACGCAGAAATACTCATGACCAAAATTAGATCAGTTTGAAGATCTTAAATAAAATTACAAACGCCATTTCGAATTAAAGTTTTGCAATAATGCTTGTTATCAACAAGGGTCCACAAATTTTCTTAATAGGTTCACACTGACACTATCTGGGAGGTACTTATGCATCAAATGCAAGACAGTGATATGAGTCGATGTATAGCAAATTGCATGAACACGCAGCGAGCGTGTTTAGAAACTTTAGCTTATTGTTTGGAAGAGCAAGGAACATCTTATTCCGGAAAGCACATTCAGTTGCTGCAAACTTGCGTAGAAACATGCAACTTATCGGTACGATTGATGAGCATGGATTCAGAGTTCCATCAGCAAGCCTGTGAGCTTTGTTTTGAGGTTTGTGATGCCTGCGCCATCGAGTGTGAGCGCTTTGAAGAAGATGAAGTCTTTAAAACCTGTGCGGAGGCTTGTCGTCGTTCGGCAGAAAGCTGCCGAGGTATGGCGGGGATGACGGTGCGAGTGAATCGCTCGGAACAAAAATCACGTAATGCTAGAATGTAAAATAAAAAAAGACCGGTGATCCACCGGTCTTTTTGTTTTAGCCTTTATTTTTAAAACTATTGAGCCTGTCCTGTGGTTTCAAACATGGCCTGGGCAAAATAACTGCGACGGAATGTAGACCAGTTATTTGGTTTTACAGCTGAGACTCTCCAGTAATAGTGTTTTCCAGCTTCTAATCCGGCAGCATCAAAGGAAGTTGCTTTAACATGATATTCGTTTGCCACTAGCCATTTGAAGTTTGGATCTGTTGCTAGTTGCACGTGGTATTCTTCGGCACCTTCAACGGCTTTCCATTGCAAAGTCACTTTATCGCCTGTGATTTTTGCGAAGTTCGCTGGGCCAGCCAATTCTGGTTTAGCCGGAACCGCACGTTTATCTGGATTTGATTTTGGCTGAGGAAACAAGGCATTCATTGTTTCGCTTAGGTTGCCGTGGTGACCGCCACCGCCGTGAGCAGCTTCTTCCGCCACAGAGGGGGATGTAAGGGCCAGAGTCATAGCGAATGCGAGTAGAGATAAAGCGATCTTCATGGTTCAATTTCCTTTGTAAACAGTGCTTTGAAATTAAAATAAAAAGGGCTTATTGAAAACCTTCTTGCGTGAAATGCTGGACGGTGTTAGAAAAGCCCTTCGGTTTTGCGGATGATCGCCCTCATAATTTTCTAAATACTTGATATTTGGGAGGAAAGTCCGGACTCCATATGGCAGCGCAAAGGGTAACGCCCTTCGACAGTAATGTTAGGAACAGTGGAACAGAGAGAATGTCCAGGACTTTGATCCTGGGGGCGGGAACGGGAGCCCCTAGAGGAGTCGCTGGAGTGAAAACAGCCAAACTCTGCGCGGAGCAAGATCAAATAGGGTGACACTAGTAGGGCGGCCAGCCCGTAGTCACCGGGTAAGATCGCTTGAGGGTGTCAGTAATGCCACTCCCAGAGGAATGATCATCTAAGGTTATCGGGACAATTATGGGACCTGGTAATTTGGACAGAATCCGGCTTACAGCAAAACCGTGTTTCCCGCCTCCTTTATTGATTTTTCCAGTCCAGTCTAGATTGGGATAAATCCATCGCATCCCCTCCTTGCATTTCATAAACTGAGGTTTGTGGGGGAAATCTATGCGTTTTAGCATCGTTGTATTGGGCGTGCTTTGTGTTTTTCTTGGGGCTTGTTCGACCTTCAAATTTTCACAGCGGACCCCGGCCTCCGTCAAATATGTCGATCCCGAATATCAGCAGTTTCAATATCTCATTTCGGAAGCCTTGAGTTTTCGTGCTGAGGCCCTTAAATTCGCCCAAGCAAAAAAATTAGATGGACCACAGAGTGTTTCTTTAACTCGGGATGAAGGCGAATACGTTCGTAAGGTAGGCGCTCGCTATTTAGAAATCCGCAAAAAACTTTTAGAGTACGCGATTCGTGAAGCTAAAAGTTTTGAACTTAATAATCAGGCTGTCTTAAATCCTTACAAAGGAACGGAAACAAAAACGGAATTCAAAGGTGATAAGGCGGCGATGACTTATTACACCTACACGGCAAACTATATTGATCCGACAGATGCCGAAGGAGCCAAACGTCTCTTCAAAATGCAAATGGGGCTGACGGCGGCTTTGCTTTTAATGGATAATTACCTGGTTGCGATTCAGCCTTATAATGAAAACGCCTCCCTTCGCTATGTTTTAAACTATGACACTGATCAATACCGTGCTTTGCAAGAAATTGCGGATTCCTATTCATACCCCGCTTATCGTGATCAGTTGACGGCGGCGATTCGTTTTGTCGATCAGGTGATGGCATGGCGCCGCTCTCAAGGTATCAATACGAGCGATGAAGAAAGCCGTCTTTACGAAATGACTCAATCAAGTCTTTGGTATTTGGCCGTTCGTAACGGAAAAAATAATTCCGGCGCTTACGACACAATCGCCAACCTTTGGAACCGACTGACTTTACGTGGCAAGCGCGGCGCGCGTGTGGTTACGTATGGGGTGAGTATGGGATTCGGCAACTTGGTAGGTCTGGTAGAGACTCGTAAGGGATACCTTTACAATATGGACACCGCCGAAAAAGAAGCTTTGATTCGCGATCTTAAGCCTTTGGATGTGTTGTTAGAAAAAACGCCATTCCGTCTGACAGATAAAATGATTCCTGGCCATTATGGTCACGTCGCAATTTGGTTAGGTACTGAAGAGCAGCTTAAAGAAATTCATGCCTGGGATCAGTTGCCTAAAGCCATCCAAGATAAAGTTCGCTCTGGTCATCGTATTGTTGAGGCCTTAAGACCCGGGGTGCAGATAAATACCTTAGAGCATTTTTTAAATATTGATGACTTCTTGGTTTTAAGGGACACGCGTCCGGAGGTGACAGATGCCTATCGTCGTCACGCCATCATGCAAGCTGCGGCGCAAGTGGGAAAAGAATATGATTTCAATTTTGACGTTCATACGCATGAACGCATTGTATGTTCGGAAATCGCTTACGTCGTTTTTAGCGATATCAAGTGGCCGTTATCAGAAACCGTCCGCCGTTATACGATCAGTCCCGATAACGTGGCCCAAATGGCTGTGGGATCAAACCGTATCTTTGAGCCGGTCATGATGTATTACGATGGAAAACGTATCTATAAAGACCTGCCACACTCTTTGACGCTTTTATTAAAGGCGGATGATGCGGCTTACGCTGAATTTGCAAAGTTTCAAAATCTTTAGGACGGCCATGAAGAAATATATATTTTCAGTTTTAGCAAGTGCCACACTTCTTTCGTGTACTCATAAAGAAGTGCGGACTCCGGCTGGCGCCACTTCTCCGTTCACCGAAGATGGGGCGGCGGCGGTGAATGAAATATTCGGCTCAGATTCTCCGACGGGAAAGTTTCGTCATAAACTTTATGTCGATTTTTATACTAATGGTGATCGCAAGTATCTTTCAGAGACTGCAAAAAAGGCCATGGGCGAAGCTTTAGAAAAAACTTTGACTGAAAATACAGATCAATCTCTGGTGAGCGCCGCTTTGGGAAATATCAAAGGCGCGATGATCGATAATTTTGTCAAAACTTTGCGTCTTTATAAAATTACAAACACCGGTTTGCAGTTGGATCTGACCGTACTTCCCGAAAAGAACTCGAAGGATTCTTTCGCCGACGAATTGAACAGCAATCAGTTGGTTCGTTTAGATCAAGTTGGCGGAATTTCCTCGAAATGGACAGAGCTTGAAACCGCAACTTATCTAGACTCTCTATATAAGAACTCCTCCTTAGTGGAGGTGAAAGGTAAGAATGCTGATTTTATAGGTGGGGTGGTCAGTCTTTATGCGGAAATCTTAGATGCGACACCGGGTTTTGGGCGCCCTTCACAAAATGCCGTAAAAGGGTTTGTGCGCTATCGCCGTTATTATCGCGTGAATCAAAAATTTGGAAGTTTTGCTTGCGATAAATTCACCGTGACCGCCCAAGCGCGAGGCGACGGAGTGCCGCAGTTTTACACCGTGGATCTTTATAAGAATTTTAATTTAAAAAATCTCATTCCGGTGGAAGAAACCGTGGAGATCTCGCCGGGGTATATCGTGGCCAGTGGCGAGGGGCGACGCGAACTTTCCGCTTTTGGCGATAAAGGCATTGGAAAAACGATCCGCACTACAAATTATTCAGTTCAGGATAAGTCCAATTCTAGCGTTGGCAGTTTTTATATTAAGAAAATCACTTATAATGTGGCGAACAAAGAAATCGACATTGCGGGGTCCGAAATGGGGCCGATTGATATCAAGGGTGATACCAGCTCATCGCTTTCGCGCGCCCGCTATGATTTTTTAAAAAAATGTGAACCGCAAATGAAGAAGTTTTTGAAACTGTCTGAAGTCGTTCCCGGAGATCTTCTATGAAAAAGATTTTTGTTTCTCTGCTTTTAGTGTCGACATCGGCTTTTGCTCAGGAAGTGTCTTTAAAAGAACGACTGGCGGCAATGGATTTTTATAAAAAGAACTATCAGCTGATGTTTGGGGCAGAATCCAGCCGTCGAGCGGAAAGTCTTTTGGAAGCGGTTAAAACCTTGCCGGCGGCAGAGCAGTCTAAAGTGCGCAAGTTCGTCAGAGACAATGAATCTAAGGTGCCGGAAAAAATTCTGATCCCTTTGGTTTATTGGAAGTTTGTGAAAAAAAATCCAACCAATGAAGCGAAGGTTTTACAGTTCTGGTTGCAAACGCGTTTGCAGATTCTGCGCGATTATGCCGATCATCCGCTGAAAACTTCTAAGTCTTCTCAAGAAGCGGCTCGGCAGTTGATGAATTCTTGGGCGGGTAAGAAAAATCTTACTTTGCAAAGTGCTGAATTAGTGACGGATCTGAAAAAACAATTCCCCGATCTCGAAGAGTATTCTTTGGTGGCCGGCGGATTTATTCCCGGAAATGTGGTTGAACTGATCAGTCACAATGAAACTTCACCGGACAGAATCCAGTGGTTTAATGAGCGCGTTATTTTTGCCGGGGGCTCATTAGATTTCACTAAACCTTATATGAAGATGCCTTTGAGTGCGGAAGATGAAGGACATCCCTCTTTTAAAGATCCGATGTTTGCCAAGATTCGCGACATGATTATTTCAGCTAAAGAGTCCGTCTTTATCGACATCTTTCTTTTTGGCGGAACGATGGGAGGCACTTTAAGCAAGTTCCTTTTGGATCAAACAATCGAAAAGAAAAAGAACAACCCGCAGTTCAAAGTTTTGCTCTTGCACGACTTTGCCACCAATTACAACATGCAAGAAGAGATGATGCCGGTTTTTGATTACATCAAAAAACGTATTGAAACCGAAAGTGCGTTGAAAGGATCTGTCTATTTATTGCAGGCCAATATTCAAAGACATCCTCCGGGAATTCCTTTTGGTATCACAAATCTTGTGCCAAAAAACGAAAAGACGTTTCCCGCTTTAGAAAAGCGGGGAACTTATTACGAATCTAAAATTGATCACAGCAAAGTGATCGTGGTCGACGCGGAATCAAATGCTCCCCAAGCTTATTTTGGCTCCAAAAATTGGACGGATCATAGTGGTGGTTATTATTTTGATAATGCCATTTATGTTAAAGGCCCGGCGGCAGCCATGGTGCAGGCGTCATATTATGATGATGTCGATGCGGCCCTGACCTTGGATGCGAATGAAAGAAAATGGTTCTATTATAAAAATAAAGGCTATTCGAACGAAAAATATCTTAAGCAGCGCGCGCAAATTCTTTCATGGTTTAAATTAAAGCGCACAAGTTTCCCGGCGGCGGGCGATCAAGTGGTGCGTTTAGCCGAAGCCAATGTTGACGGAAAAATCAAAGATGCGCGTAATATCTTGGTGGATATGATCATGAATGCTCAAAGCCATATCTATATGGAGCAGCTCTTTATTTATGATAAATATATCAATGATGCGCTGATGAAAAGAAAAGCGCAAAAGCCCGATTTAAAAGTTTGGATTTTGGCCGATCATAACGGAAATTTTAAATTGGGTGGATTGCCAAATACCTTATTTATGGAGCAAATGCTTAAACACGGTGTAGAAATCAAAGCACGTAAAACATTGGGTATTGAAGCACATTTTCCGAATGGCCGAAAGCAAGAATACCATCAGGAAAATCATCGTAAGATCACCTCGGTCGATGGCAAAGTTCTTTTAGGTGGGTCGTCAAATCTGAATCCGGATACTTTACAAGGAAGCTTTCGCGAGTTTGGTGCGCAGATCTTTGATGTGGCGGCGATCGGAACTTTTGAAAAAGAATTTGAGCAAGATTGGAAAGACTCTAGCAAAACTGAAAACTTCTTTGCGGGTGCTGCCGGCAAGGTGAAGTTGATGGGAATGGAGTTGAGCCCCGATGTGGTTCGGGCTCTGAATAATTTGGCTTCCTCATTGGTCCGCGCTAAAGATGACTTAGAAAAACGCTAATAAGCTTTAAGAGTCCCTCTTATTCGTTGATGAAAATATTTTGAGAGGGTTTTAAAAGCGCTTTGAGAATAAGATCTCAAAAATTTGCTTCTTTTACGAATGAGGATTAAAAATTGAATTCGTAAAGGTGGCTTATGATAGAAAAATCCACACGTGAAATTCAAAGAGTCATGCACCCGCTTAAATTTCGGATGTTGTCGGTTAAAAAAATAACTCAAGTTTCCCCGCGCATGCAACGGATCACTTTAACGGGTGAAGACCTTGAAGGTTTCGTCAGTGCTTCGGCGGATGACCATGTGAAGGTTTTCTTTCCGGCGCCCGGTGAGGATAAGCCGGTGGTGCCCTCGGTAGGTCCCGATGGACCGGTGATTCCTCAAGGGGCGATCATGCGTGATTACACTCCTTTGCGTTTTGATCCCGTGGCGAATGAATTAGATCTTGAGTTCGTTCTTCATGAAGAGGGCCCTGGGACGACGTGGGCAAAAAATGCGCAAGTGGGGAGCGTAATAGGTGTCGGTGGACCGCGGGGCTCTATGATTGTTCCTTATGATTTTGATTGGTATTTGATGGTGGGTGATGAGGTGGCGATCCCCTCGTTCATGCGCCGTCTTACAGAGTTGCCTGTGGGAGCGAAGGCCTTGGTGATGATTGAGGTCGCTTCAAAAGACGAAGAGCGCGAGATCGTTTCTTCGGCGGATATGGAAGTGATCTGGCTTCACCGCAATGGTCAGGCGGCAGGTTCCACGAACATGCTTCGTGATATGGTAATAAAGTCAAAATTTCCTTATGGGGATTATTTTGCTTGGGTTTCCGGCGAATCCCAGATGGTCAAAGAAATTAAAGAAATTTTAGAAAATATAAAAGGCGGCAACCTCTCCTGGATCAAGGCCACGGCGTACTGGAAAAAGCAGTTATCTTGATTCGTCCTCAAGGAAGCGGCGGATGACTCCTTCAAAGTCGACTTCCTCACTTTCCAAATTCTCGGACTGGGCTTTCGCAACGAAATCCGGAACAGTTCCTTGGTAAACGATATGCCCCTTGCTGATAAGAAGTAACTTATCGGCAAGCTTGGCAATATCGTCCATATAGTGACTTGTTAAAATCACGGTCGGCCCTTTTTCCTTGACGTATTCATCTAAGAATTCGCGAATGGTTTGTTGCGCAACGATATCAAGTCCGATGGTGGGCTCATCCAGGAACAACACTTTGGGTTCGTGCAAAAGAGCGCCGATGATTTCCATCTTCATTCTTTCGCCCAAGCTTAACCGGCGTAATTGCGTGTGCAGTACGTGCGTGCAGCGAAGCATCTCTGCTAAGTGGGCCACGCGTTTTTTAGCGTATTCAGGGTCTAAATCGTAAATGCGTGCGAGCAAGGCATAAGAATCCGCCGGAGAGATATCCCACCACAGTTGATTTTTTTGTCCTAACAGAATGCTGATCTGTCTTAGGAATTCATTTTTTCTTTCCCAGGGACGATATCCCAGCACGTTGGCGTCGCCACCGGTGGGGGTTACTAGGCCAGAAAGCATTTTTAAAAGAGTGGTTTTACCTGCGCCGTTAGCGCCGACCAGGCCCACGATTTGCCCAGATTCAATTTCTAGGGTGGTTTGATCTAAAGCGATCTTTGAGACGTACTTGCGATTCCAAAAGCCTTTGATGGAATTCATGAATCCCTCGGGCTTTTGGTAGGTTTTGTAAACGCGGGTCAGCTTGTCTGTTTTAATTACGATCGCCATAGTGGCGATCATCATAGACTAGTTTTGTCCTAAAGAGAACTCGAGTTGAACTCGGCGTAACGTTCTTCGTCACTGAAATAGGTCATGCTGTCTGGAGAAACATAGCTTCCCTCAACGATACGACCTTCTTGGCAGTCTTTTAAAGAATCTCTTTTGCCGTTAAATTGGCAATCGCCGGTGTACCAAGCTTTTTCTGAGTACTGGATTTTGTATCCAACAAGAACTTCCGATTTATAAAAAGCGGTCACTCGATCAAGGCGAGTTCGGCCCGTGGCGTAGTAATCGCCCTCTAAAATGGTATCGCCCCAAACTTGCGCTTGATCGACGGCTACGGATTTTAGAGTGGTTCTTTCTTTAGTTGTGATGTCATTGATACGACGATCTTGATCGTAAACGACTTTTTTAGAGTACTCGCCTTGGCAGGGCTGTTTAGCGCAGGCATTTTCGAAATGAGCAGCCTCTTCGTAAAACTTATCGCCGTCGGGTCCCATTTGGTCAGCGATGGCCATAGATGATGTCATCGTGAAAACTACAACTGATGCGCGGATTAATTTTGAAAACACGTTGACCTCCAGTGAAGTGAATATGCTCTTAGATCCGGGTTTTTTTTAATACATAGATTGGAAGATGTTATTCGTAAAATGAATAACGTGTGGATAACTTCTTTAGGCGAGAACTTCGATCGTCCCAGAAGCCGCTGTGCGTGCGCCAGTCAGGGTTTTGTTAAGACTTGGCGAATCACTGTGTGTTGCAACACTGGATCCGCGTTTCTTACAGAATTAAAATTTTTGCGTGTGTTTCATGGCAAAAAGTTTGGCTCCAAAACCGACCCAAAGCCTGCCTTAGGACAGCTTTTTCTCTAAAACGGTGAATTCAAGATTTTGCACCTTTGGCATTCCGAAGCGTTCATCGCCGTAAGGAAAAGGTTTTTTCTCTTGGGTGTTTTTGTATCCGTGTTTTGCATACCAAGCGATAAGCTCAGTGCGCACGGAAATCACGGTCATATAGATCTTGCCGCAGTCCCAGAACTCGGCAAAGGCTTCGGACTCAGAGAGAAGCAGTTTCCCGATCCCTTTGCTTTGCAGCTCAGGATTCACGGTCAACATCCCCAGGTAACATTTCGAGTCGTGTTTTTCGAGGTGAACGCAGCCAAGCAAATCACCGGTGTCGTCGTCTTCGGCGATCAAAATAACGGAATCTTCTTTATGAAGAATTTCAAGAATCCCAGCCGCATCAATGCGCTGACCATCTAAAAGGTGTTCTTCCGTGGTCCACCCGGCTTTAGAGCTCTCACCACGATAAGCAGAGTTAACCAATTCAACCAAGGCATCCACATGACTCTCATCAGCCTGAGTAAACTCAATATGCATAAAATCTCCTAAAAGGTGCCTGGCTCTTTTTTCTGGCTACAGCGCATCAGATGCATGACATCCTTGTACTTTTAACATTATGAACGACGTCCATAACGCGCCCCGGTCCGAAAAAAGAGCCAGGCACCTTTTTAGTTCGGGGGGTGGGTTTTGTCACGGGGTTTGGGGTTATGGTTGTTATTATGTTTTTAAAGAATAGACGAAGAACTCGCGGCCTTGACGGCGAGGGACGGATTTTTGCCAGCGGCCCCAGAAGATCGGTTGGTAAGAGTTTTTGAGTCTTTGGCGTAATTCCCACTCTGTTCCGCCGTAAGGGGTGGCTTGTCTTCTTTCGAATGCGAAGAACACTCCCATGAGGTGGCCACCTTTGACTAAAACTCGGTTCCAGACTTTGACCAAGTCTTTGCGTTTGGCGGGATTGATCGCGCAATAACAGGTGTGTTCGAAAACGATGTCGAAGGACTGGTCGTAGTCTTTTGGTAAATTGAAAACGTCGGCCTCAACAAAGGTTAATCCCGGAAGGTCGCCATAAAGTTTTTTAGCTCTTTCAATTGCGGTCGGCGAAAAATCCACGGCGGTAACGATGTGCCCCGAGCGAGCAAAAAACGCAGCATCGTGTCCTTCACCGCAACCTAAAACTAGCACTCGTGAACGCGCGGGTTTCAGTCGTGGAAGCATGTCTTTAAGGGCTTCTGCAGGTTCCCCTAAATTCCAACCCGGATTTTCTTCTTCTTTATAGATTCGAGTCCAATGCGCGGCTTTTTCGATGTTTTTATTTTCCGGCCAATAGGGTGGAATTTCGTAAGTCTTGCCTTGGAATTCAATAGAATCGTCATCAAAACCTTCAAGCATATTAAAGAAACTCGCTTGAGCTTTGCGGGACATCACAAAAGGAACTTTATTCGAAGCATACCCGTGAAAACGATCCCACTCGTCCAACGATAAAGATTCTAATTCAAACGAATAATGAACTCCAAAAGGCAATTGGATTTCCCATGCGCCATTTTTGAAATCTACTTGTAAGGCCACATAAGGTTCATCGAAAGCTTCGATGATGACAGGTACTTCACCAAAGGTGGAAACAAAAGTGCCACCTTCATGAACTTTTAAATTTTGCAGTATTTCTTGTCCCGCCAGAGGGTCCGTGATCCGCACTTCGCGGCTTATAGGAAAACCCTCTTCGTCAATTTGGATAAATTGATTGGGAATCGGCATATTAGTGAGAAGCCGGAGAAGCAGAAGGACTTGGAGTCGCCGTTGGAGAAGCCGCTGGCGCCGGAGTTCCCTCTGGGCTCATGGGTTCGTCACCCGGGGTGATCGTTGATCCTTCCGTGAAGACAACCATGTCGTTCGTTGTTTTTACAGATTGCAAAGTCCATTTGTCGACTTCCGCTGTTTCGGATGGTTCACGGTGTAAGACCGCTTCGCCTTCGATCACCTGCTCAAGCTCGCCGCCGTCAGAGGATGGTTCGATGAATTTGTAAGAGAAAACCGCGCGAACTTTGTTTTCGCCCAAAGACTCTGTCCAAAGACGGGTAATGCTAAGCTCTTTAGCGTTTGGTTTTTTTGTCGCGAGAGTGTTCTGGATAAGTTCAGCCAATTTTTCTTGGATGCCGGAGTGCGTCTCAAAGCCGATAGCGTCTGACGTGTGAATGATGTTCCAAGTCCAAGCAAGAGCCACGATAAAAACCACGAGGCTGATAATTTTCTTCATCGGTAGAGTCCTCTCTCTATTTACTCAGTGTGATAAAACTGACATCATCCATACCAGCATGATATTCAGTATTTTTCAACCGTTACAGATCCTGTGGGAGGATATCTCATGAACCAACAATGGCTGACAACTTTAATGTCCAAGGGTATTGAGCTTGAACAATCCTTGCGTCAGCAACTTCAGACCGCGAAAGAAGGTTTGAAGACTCAGTTGGAAGATCGAGGCATCCGTTTAAGTGCGGCTGACTTGGCCGCTTTGCTTGAAGAGGTGTCCCCGAAAGTTTCTCATGCTGCTTTGAGTTACGCACTGGATATCGTCCGTCCCTTTTCAGCGGGAATGGGTTTAAGAGTTTCCAGACTTTCCGACACCCAAGTCGAAATGGTGATTCCGGCCCGGACGCGTAATTTGAATGAATCCAACGGTATGCACGAAGGGGCGTTGACCACGGCGGCGATTGAAGCGGCAAAACTTTTATGGAGCCGTCATGCCCCAATGGGCGATTTTGAAGTGAGTATTTCACGCATCGAAAGTTCTTTTTATAAAACCCAAACCGAAGAGGCGCGGGTGCGCTTAGAACTTTCCGAAACAACACGTGAAATGGTTTTATCATCATTGCGTGCTCATCGGGAAGCCAAGGCGGAAGCCGAAATCAAAATCTTTGATGATCACGATCAAGCGGTGGCGGACTTTCATTTGAATTTAAATTTTAAACACACTCCTGCAATCGCAGGGCAAACAACTTAGGCTTAAAAGATGGAAATTTTAGATAGCCACTTAGATACAAACTCTGCTGATTTTCGTGCTAATGCGGATGCCATGATGGCCGTCGTAAAACAGTGGCGTGAAAGAGTCGAACTGGTAAAACAAGGCGGCGGCGCAGACTCAATTAAAAAACACAAATCACGTGGCAAGTTGACCGCACGCGAGCGCATTGAAGCTTTGGTTGATGGAGGATCTGCTTTTTTAGAACTGTCAACTTTGGCGGCGTGGGAGATGTACGACAATCAAGCTCCGGGAGCGGGGATTGTGACTGGTATTGGCGTCATCCACGGTACAGAGTGCATGATCGTAGCTAACGACGCGACTGTTAAAGGCGGAACATACTTCCCCCTGACCGTAAAAAAGCATTTACGTGCGCAAGAGATTGCTTTTGAAAATGGTCTGCCTTGTATTTACCTGGTGGATTCAGGTGGCGCGTTTTTACCTATGCAAGATGAAGTTTTCCCAGATCGCGATCATTTCGGCAGAATCTTTTATAACCAAGCTCGTATGTCGGCGGCCAACATCCCGCAAATCGCCGTGGTGATGGGTTCATGCACCGCTGGTGGAGCTTATGTTCCGGCAATGAGTGATGAAACCGTGATCGTGAAAGATAACGGAACTATTTTTTTAGGGGGCCCGCCGCTGGTGCGTGCGGCAACTGGTGAAATTGTCGATGCTCAAGAGCTGGGTGGCGCTTACGTTCACAGTGCGGTGAGTGGTGTGACCGATCATATGGCCGAAGATGAAGAGCATGCGATTGAAATCACGCGTTCGATAGTGGCGCATCTAAATCACAAAAAAGCGGTGACGTTAAAAACGATGCCCATTGAAGAGCCTTTGTTTGATGCCAAGGAACTTTACGGCATTATCCCTAAAGACAGCCGCGTGCCATTTGATGTGCGCGAAGTGATCGCGCGGATTGTGGATGGCTCACGCTTGCACGAGTTTAAACCTTTGTTTGGAAATACTTTAGTGACTGGCTTTGCCCATATTTGGGGGATGCCGGTAGGAATCATCGCGAACAACGGAGTTCTTTTCAGCGAGAGCGCGCAAAAAGCGGCGCACTTTATTGAACTCTGTGAACAGCGTGAAGTTCCTTTGATCTTTTTGCAAAACATCACGGGCTTCATGGTTGGTAAGAAATACGAAAATGAAGGAATTGCTAAGCACGGGGCCAAAATGGTGATGGCTGTTTCGAATGCCCATGTGCCGAAATTCACTGTCGTGATTGGTGGCTCTTACGGGGCGGGTAATTACGGAATGTGCGGTCGTGCGTATCAGCCTCGTCAAATGTGGATGTGGCCGAATGCAAAAATCTCTGTCATGGGCGGAGAACAAGCCGCGAATGTGTTGTTAACCGTTAAGATGGATCAGATGGCTGCAAAAAAACAAACAATGTCGCCAGAAGAACAAACTGAGTTTAAACGTCCGACTTTAGAAAAATACGAAAAAGAAAGTTCAGCTTATTATTCATCAGCACGCCTTTGGGATGATGGCATCATTGACCCGGCGGACACTCGTCGTGTCTTGGCGTTGGGAATTGCGGCGAGCCTTAATAAATCTTGGGGTGAAAAATCCCAAGGCGTTTTCAGGATGTAATTATGAAATTTCTAATCCTTACCGAAATGGATCATGTCGCTTACGTTAAATTGCATCGCCCCGAAATGCGCAATGCTTTTAACCCGGAGATGATCAGTGAAATCATAAAAACCTTCTTAGATCTCGAAAAGCGCCAAGATCTGCGCGCTGTGGTTTTGCAAGGTGAAGGAAAAGCTTTCTGTGCTGGCGGGGATCTTAATTGGATGAAAGAGATGGTGAATTTCTCTTTTGAACAGAATCTGCAAGACTCAACCGTGCTTTTTGAAATGTTCGAAGCCATTGCTCACTGCACATTGCCGGTGATTGGTTTGGTTCATGGGGCCGCCTTTGGCGGAGCTTTGGGATTGATTGCCGCCTGTGATGAAGTGATCGCGGAAGAAGGTACGCAGTTTTGTTTTAGCGAAGTAAAACTGGGCATTGCCCCGGCCGTGATTAGTGCGTTTGTTATGCGTAAAGCGAATGCTGGCAAAGTGCGCCCGCTGATGTTGTCAGCAAGTGTCTTTAACCCGCACATCGCACAACAAGCGGGCTTAGTGACAGAGGTTGTAGGTCATGGTGAAGGGCACACGGCTTTGCAAAAAACTTTGCAGCCATATCTGCAAGCCGGCCCTCAGGCCGTTCGTGAAACTAAGAAGTTATTAAATAATTTAGAATCTTTAAATTGGAAGCAGCAAAAAGAGGCGACCGCGAAAGTTATAGCGGAACGTCGTGCAAGTCCTGAAGGACAAGAAGGTTTACGTGCGTTTTTAGAAAAGCGTGAGCCGTCATGGAGATCAACGTAATGGCAAAGTTTTCCCGTATCGCCATCGCCAATCGTGGTGAAGTCGCGGTTCGAATCATCAAAGCTTGTGAAGAAATGGGTTTAGAAACCGTTCTTTTGCATTCCGAAGCCGATATTAATTCTCGCGCATTTAGAATGGCGACGAAAACGATCTGCATTGGTCCGGCACCGACCGCAGAAAGTTATTTAAATATCAAAGCCAATATTGATGGCGCTTTGGCCGGGGGCGCGCAGGCGATTCATCCTGGGTTTGGTTTCTTATCTGAAAATGCGGATTTTGCCGAAGCCGTGCAAAAAGCCGGGCTTACCTTTATTGGACCTTCCGCTGAATCCATTCGTTCCTTAGGGGATAAAGTTCATTGTAAAGAGTTGGCAAAAAGAGCGGGCTTACCGCTGGTGCCTGGCTATCAAGGCGAAAATCAGACAGTGGCGGAGTTAATCAAGCAAGCTGAAAAGATCGGCTACCCCGTGATCGTAAAAGCGGCGGCCGGTGGTGGTGGTCGTGGGATGAAGCTGATTCGTGATTCAGCCGATGCGGCGGAGCTGATTGAGTCTGCTCAACGTGAAGCTCAATCCGCCTTCGGTTCCCCTAAGGTATTTTTAGAAAAATACTTAGATCGCGCTAAGCACATTGAATTCCAAGTTTTTGGTGATAGCACGGGAAATGTGATTCACTTCTTCGACCGTGAATGTTCGGTGCAACGTCGCCACCAAAAAATTATTGAAGAAGCGACTTCGCCTTCGTTGACGGATGATTTACGTCGTCGCATGGGTGAAGCGGCGTGTGCGATCGCCACTTTAGGTAAATACAAAGGGGCGGGAACGGTCGAGTTTCTTTTGCAGGACGGGGAGTTTTACTTGCTGGAAGTAAACACCCGTTTGCAGGTGGAACATCCCGTGACCGAAGAAGTTTTGGGTGTGGATTTAGTAAAAATGCAAATCCTAACGGCCGAAGGAAACTTCGTGCATGATCCGAAACTGATTCGCTCGCCGCGCGGGCATTCTATTGAATGCCGTATTTATGCGGAAAACCCTTACATGGGTGGAGTTCCTTCAACGGGTTTGTTGGGGCGTATTGAGTGGCCTGAAGGCCCAGGTCGTCGTTATGAATATGGTTTTTCAGAAGGTGACACCATCACCTCTTTTTATGACCCGATGATCGCGAAAGTGATTGTGTGGGATGAATCTCGCTCGCGTGCGATTCAAAAAATGATCCGTGTATTAAAGGACTCGATTGTTTTTGGGGTTCATACGAATATTCCTTATCTGATTGAAATTCTGTCACACAAAGAATTTGTGAACGGTACGATGACCACACGATTTATTGAGACTTATTTTGCTGATGCTTTAAAAGAACCGGAACTAACAGAGTCTGAAAAGAAAATGATTGAGTCCGCGATGGCCGAACTGCGAGGCAGCCCACTGGCAAGTGATCCGACGACAACATCACCTTGGGCTTCGTTCTGGAGAGGTGTGTAATGAAAACACAAGCACAGCTTATCAAAGGCACTTTGTGGATTCACCTGAATGGTCGCACGGTGGCCGTGGATGCCAATCAAGGACGAAAGTCTCGCAAAAAGGGTGCTGGAGGGTCTTCTGATCAAATCAATGCCCCGATGCCAGGTAAGGTGACGAAGATTCTTTTAAAAGAAGGTTCTGTGGTTCAACCCGGACAAGCAGTTCTAGTCATGGAAGCCATGAAAATGGAGTATACTTTAAAAGCAGAAATTGCAGGTGAAGTGGAGTCTGTGAGTTGCTCTGTCGGAGAGCAAGTGGTTTTAGGGAAGACATTGGTGAAAATCAAACCCGAGGCGAAAACATAGGTTATGAAAAAGTCCGTCGTGATTGTGGAAATGGGATTGCGGGATGGCTTGCAAAACGAAGTGAAAGTTTTGGATGCCGACACGCGTGTTGAGTTTGCTCAACGTCTGATTGAAGCCGGTGTGAAGCGGGTTGAGATCGGGGCTTTTGTATCTCCGCAATGGGTTCCGCAGATGGCAGGCACTGCGGATGTCATTCAGAAAACTTTTGCGCTGGTTAAAATGGGTAAGATTTCTAAAAAGATCGAATTTTCAGCGCTTGTTCCGAATGAACGTGGCATGCAAGACGCTTTAAAAGCGGGCGTTAAAGAAATCGCGATATTTGCCGCTTGTTCTGAATCATTTTCTTTAAAAAATATTAATTGCAGCATTGATGAAAGTTTTAAGCGCTTTGAGCCGGTCATGGCCTTGGCAAAAAAATATAAAATCAAAGTGCGTGGCTATCTTTCGACCTGCTTTGGCTGTCCGTTTGAAGGCAGAGTTCCTGAAGCTAAAGTCGTGAAACTTGCTCAACGTATGCACAAGCTTGGCGTGTACGAAATCTCTATCGGTGATACCATTGGGGTGGCAAACGCTGGCCAGGTGGAATCGCTTTTTAGAAAACTGAAAAAAGTGGTCCCGGTTAAAAAACTTGCCGGGCATTTTCATGATACTCGCGGGCAAGCTTTGGCCAATATTCTTGAGGCCTATAAGTTGGGAGTCACCGTTTTTGATACCAGTCTGGGTGGCTTGGGCGGATGTCCTTACGCTCCGGGGGCGACGGGCAATGTGGCCACAGAAGATGTGGTTTACATGTTCCATGGCATGGGGATCAAAACGGGTTTGAACTTGGATAAATTGATTTCAATAAATCCGTGGATGTCTGAAAAAATCGAACACAAACTGCCTTCGAAAGTTGGCAAAGTCGGAATGCTTCGTCCTTTAGGTAAGGTCACCAAGTCTAAGTCTTAGTCTCAGTTTGAGACGTTGATCCTTTAAACAGACGCTCACCAATTTTGCGAGCCCTCAATAAATCCTGACAGTCACGTCGAATAAAAGGGCTGCTCACAAGGTGAGTGGCTTGCAATAGTTTTATCCGTGCGAAAAGCCCATGTTTTTTTCTTATTGCTCCACTTTATATTCAGCCTTCAGGCTGGAGCGGCCCCGCTTTGTTCGGTGATCTTTTCCCATAACTTTTTCGTTGATGAATTTGCGGATGTTCGGCACGGCGGTGCTTTAGATATCTATTTAGAAGCCAATCAGCGATGGCAGACCTCCTCGAAGGTTATTCCCCAATATCAACCGAGCATTGATATGCCGACCCGTCTTGATTTGCACGATATTCACTTTATGCAAAACAATATTTCCAATAACTATGGTGATGCTAAATACACCGTGGTTGGCAATGCTCGGGATATTCGCGATGGGAAATTAGATCCGAACACATTACCCGTAGTCGGTGTTTGGCGCGATACGCGCGGGAAAATTTGGACCGTAGACCACCGTCGTTTGGCGGCTCTGATTCTTTCAGGAAAAGTTGAATCCGTGAATGTTCGGTGGGTCGAAAAACACGAAGTGGATCGCCAAAGATATAAAATGAGCACTTTGTCTGAAGGAAACTTTATGTACCTGACCGCCAAAAGAAAACAGTCCATCATCGTTGAAAAGCCCGGTATGGATGATCTTTCTGTGACGTCCATGAGCGGAAAAAACCTGCCGCGATACAAGGTGCGACATACGCCGCCAGAGATCAAACAAACCCAGTGGCAGAAAAGTGAAGAAAAAACGACCATGAAGCTTGAGGAAATATTCTTTAGCACGACACTCGCCACTAGCAATAAAGCCATTGAGCAGGCAAAAGCTCTGCGCGCGGGGGCGGATATTCCGGTATTGCGTATTTGGGAAGATTCCAATGGTCGAACGTGGACGATTGATAACGATTCTCTAGCGGCTTTGCGGCTAGCGAAGTACAACGGATTTGTAAACGTGCGCTCACTTTCAAAAGAAGAATATGAGGCCATGAAAATCGAAGTCGACTCACAGACCGGGGGGCGCAGTTACGTGATTCCTCAAGATCAGGGCCGTTCCGCTTTAGTGGTACACAAATAAAATAACTAGGCATCTATTTTGTAATATAGATGCCTAAGAGGTGCTCTATGGGCTCTAAATACATTCGTAAGCATTTGATGCCTTCTTTGATGGCAGGAATGTTCCTTTTTTTGTCAGCCTGTCAAGGAACTAGTCGCGATGTCGAAGGTCGTATCGCTAAAGTTGGCGGAACAGGCTCCGAGGGTGGAGTTCAAGGCCGCGTAGCAAACGATAAAGATCTTCAAGCCAATCTAAAGAGTTCAAATCAAGTTCTACCATTTTTGGTGGCCCTTGTTCCGGCTTTTACAAAGCTCGGGGCGGATAAAGGCACTTCTTGGGAAAACTATCTGAAGCTTAAAAACTGGTACATGGGTTCAGAGTCCCTTTCAGAGAAGTTTAATGGTCTGATTTCTATCACTCGTTTTGATAACGATAGCGGAGATCAGATTCTGGCTCATCAAACTCAATACGAAGTTTTTATTAATTCGATTCTTTTTGACAAATTAGCAAAAGAAAAACAGCAAAGTGCGATGCTTAAAGAGTTCCTTATTAGTCTGTACACGATGAAGCATTTAGATGATGCGAAGCTCTGCGCTTTGATGAAGGATGTTTATTCTAGCACCGTAAAAGAATGTGCAAAACACTCGGCTAGTTCAGTGTTGGACGAGGCAAAGGAAGTAAGTGAAGAACTTCCTCTTAACGGTGAGACCTCCGGTATTGTATCTTCAGAAGATTTTGAATCTAGAAATACGACGGCGTCTAAGCAAAAACCAACTAAAGTATTAAGCCCGCGTGAAAAGCTTATCAAAGATAAGTCGATTACAGGCGAAGATATTAACGATATACAGGCGGCGATGACGTATTTGCAAAATTTGGATGCCAGCAATGTCGATACCCAGAATGTGATTAATAAGTTAAAGTCTTTGAACTTTGATACACGTATTTTTGATTACAAATTGGGCCTGACGGTCGCGGAGGGCAATAAATCAGCGCAAACCATCACGGTGGAAGAGCGTGACATGGTTGTTTCCCAAATGAAGAAAGCATCTGCGAAAGATCTTAACTGTTCATTTCATGGATCGAAAGTAGAAGCGAAGATCTGCAGCCTGTCGGTTGAAAGCCTGACAATTGATAAGGCTAAGGCGAAAATGCTTTCGGTGAAAATTGATGTCGATGGTAAAAAACTTGCTGAAGACACGATTTTATTAACGGATAAAGATGGCTTGATTCAAATTGGTTATTACACAGATGCTAGCTCAAAAGTGAAATACATGCTGATTCCCGTCGCATCCGCTTCATTGCCTCAAGACCAACAAAAAGAAAAATCCTTATACCGTGGTTATTATATTATGGCGAATATCGGAACGGCGGGTTTAGAGTTTGCCGGTATTTACTCGGCCCCAGGCATTGTGACCTCCGCGACAGCGCAAGAAAATGGTAAAGTCCTTTGTAAGGGGGCTGCCAATTTTGGTGAAGAAACACCGGGAATTTTCGTAAGCATCACTAGCAAAAGCTTGTCAGAGGCCTTTGCAAAGAATATGGCTCCCGTAGCTCCCTGCTATTAATTCTCAGATTAAAACGCCGCTAAATTACAGGCTAGATTGCAGACTCGACCCCTTGAAAAAGGGTCGAGTTTTTGTTACTCTTTGTCTGTCGGGCTCTAAATCCGATATCTATGCGTAAATAAATTCGTTCTAAAACCTCATTCTTATTTTAGTTAATCTTTACAGGCTAAATCTAAGCCTGCAGAACGGATTTTCGTCATGCTTAACAATTTATTTCAAGCGACGTTAAAGTCGCTCGCCTTTGAGTACCCTCAAGGTGACATTATATTTTCAGATATCTCCTTAAGCTTAGGGCGTGAGCGCTATGGCTTAGTCGGGGCTAATGGTGCGGGGAAAAGTACCTTGGCAAAGATCTTAAGTGGTGACTTAGAGCCCACGAAGGGTGAACTTTTGCTTTCACATTCCGTGTATTACCTGGCTCAGGTCGAAGAGGCACCTGACATCGCGGGGGCCGAATATATGGCGCCGCTGTGGGAAAAGGCTTCTACGCTGCCAGAGCTGTGGGGTCCTTTGATTGAGGGAATATCCTTAGATCAACCTATAAAAAGGCTTAGTGGAGGGGAATGGACGCGCCTCCGCATTGCTCGAGCTCTGACCTCAGACGCGGGCTTGCTTATTTTGGATGAGCCCACCAATAACTTAGACGCCGACGCGCGTGAAAAGGTGATTGAGTTTTTAAAATTATATCCAGAGGCCGTGATCGTGATCAGTCATGATCGAGAACTGCTTCGTCATGTGGATAAAGTTCTGGAGATCTCGACCCATGGAGTTTCGGTCTATGGTGGAAATTACGATTTTTATCTTGAAGAACGCGAACAAGAAAGAATTCGTTATACCCATGCCGTAGAAAAAGCGCGGCAAGAAAAAAAACGCACCGAACGTGAGCACCATGAAAAGGTGCAGGCGCAAGAAAAGCGTCAACGTCGCGGACGTAAACTGCAAGAAAGCGGCAGTTTGCCTCCGATTTTAGCGGGAGGTAGAAAACGTCGTGCCCAAGAAACCCATGGCAGAATTAACAGCCAAGAATCTGCCCGGGCCGAAAAGGCTTTAAACGCCTTCAAAGAAGTTTATGAAAGCGGCAAGCAAGAAACGGCGTTAGGTTTGGTGCTGCCAGAGACCTCTTTCCCAGAAGGTAAAGTCGTGTTTGAGGTTGTGGATTTTAATATCAAATATGGAAGCTCGGGAAAATGGCTGTGGGCGCAGGATTTAAATCTCTCTATGCGAGGAGCAAGCAGATGGGCGTTGGCTGGTAAAAACGGTGCGGGGAAGTCGAGCTTGGTTAAAGCCTTACTGGGAATACTAGATGCTCAGGCAATAACGAAAGGCTCTTGCCGGTTGGTTGATGCCCCCATGGCCTATATAGATCAAAGCTATGCCCTTTTAGATCATAGTAAGAACGTCTTAGAAAACATTATGGAGTCGTCGCGATTTGATCTCGTTGAAAGTCGCAATTTGCTCGCACGGTTTCAGTTTTACGAACATCAAGCTGTGCAAGAAGTGAGTTCTTTAAGCGGTGGTGAAAAGTTAAAGGCTTCACTCGCAAAAGTTCTTCTGGCCGATCCGGCGCCGCAGCTTTTGATTTTGGACGAGCCGACGAACAACCTTGATTTGCAAAGTCTAAAAATCTTAGAGGAAGCGCTTTTAGACTTTCAGGGGGCCTTGCTGGTGATCTCCCATGACAAGGACTTTCTAAAGAATATTGGAATTCAGGAGGTCTGCGTTTTGCAATCTTGAACCGCCAATGATGGCCCGTTGGTTCACTGCCCTTAGTTTTGTGTCTTTCTGCTTACTTAGCCTGGCGATTCTGCATATGGCGAAGCGACCGCTTTGTATTGATTCTAAGCTTGTCGAAAGAATTGACAGACTGGCACAGGAAGGGACAGACACGGTTTATCGTTGCGCGATTAACAAGAGCACTCCCTTTAATACTTATTTCCATGAAAACCTACGCGAGCTTGATGCCCGCGTAGGTAATATGGAGCGTCTGTTAGAAAGTATTGAGCCCTTCTATCGTAAAGTTCAGATCACCGTGGTCGCGGATCGTCCTTATTTGTTCCGTGTTCAGGGGCATCAGGTTTGGATAGGTCAAAAGCTTTTCGAAGCTCCGGGCCATTTGGAAAAAGCCTTAGCAAAAATTTGGTATCGTGAACGCAATGCCGCCCTTTTTGCACAGCAAGAACTGATGGAAGAAGTCGTCACGGATTTCTTAGTTTTTTTAGATAACGGGGATTTAGACATCGGGGATCCGGATACGCATATCACCACGGCTTTACGCAAAGTTCGCTGGCCCTTTGTAATTAAGTCTGTCGCGGCTTATTGTGAATCCCCATGGAAGCAGTCGGAACACTTTGGCGTTTGCCGAAATAAAGAAGAGGCCTCGGCGGCTTTAACCGGTCTTGTTTTAGAATCAAGTCTGCGCCCCCTTTTAGTGGAAAGTTGGATCACTTCGTACCGTGAGCTTACGGGTGCGGAGCGATTTAGTTTTTTAAAGAATCTGCCGACATTCTTGCGTTCAGAACACAATCCGCCATTGCCGATGATCACGGCTTTGGCAGGGGCGGGTGTGCCCTCGACATCTCTTTTAAAAGCGGCCGAAGCGATTAAAAATATCAGTTCTTTCTTTTCAACTTCGCGGGCGATTAAAGAATCCGAAGTTCATCGCGTTTTTGTGGCAAACTTAACTAATGAGCTTCGTATGAATGGTTTTCAAGACGCCTTTGCAGAGGCCTCATTTGATCTTCTTTATGTAAGCAAAGATAAGTTAGAAAATTCATCAGCGGCTTTAAAACACCTGCAAAGTCTTTCAAAAGAACATTCGAACCTGCAAATGGCCGTGCGCGACGGCGAAAACCTGTGGATGCTTCCATCGAAATACCCCATTCCTTTAAAGTCATTCGGTCAGATTAAAGCCAATCGCACCGTTGTTGAAAAATGCGGTGGATATAACTTTAGTTATGTCATGGACTATGCGGATTTGACGGAAAAATTGTTAGTGGTGGATCATTGCGATCAAGCCCAAGCGATTTCATTTAAGAAGTACTTAGCCGATGGGGCCGAAGGTTTTGGCGCCGAAAATAAAGGCATGGCCTTTGTGCAGTTCCATTTGCCATCACTTTTGATGAAAAAGGCGGAGTTGGCATCTGTGGCGAATGTTTTTGATTTTATTCAAAAGCGAGATGTGGAAAGCCCCTCGTTTCGCAGTCTTGGTTGGCGAGAAGTGCATTGGAGTGAACAGGCCCATGCTTACAAACCTCGCGCGTTCGTCGATGCTATTGAATGGTTCCGCACGCCTTCTTCAAATTAGTTTTCTAAAGAAGGTAATTCGGAACGGAACTCGGTGATTTCCGCGTTTTTTGCAGAATTTGAATTTTCTAAAGACCGGATTTGGCTTTCTTCGCTGGAAGCTTGGCTTTGCAAAGAACTGATCTCGGAATTAACACTTTCGATCTGGCTATCAAAGCTTGAGCGCAAAGTTAGGTTTTCAAGTGGGATTGAGTTCTTCTGTGCTTCCAGGCTGGCTTTTTGTCCGCGCATGGCTGACAGGCGACCTTGTTTATACAGCAGGGGACCGCGCAGAGCATTGATCTTGTTTTCGTTGTCACGAATTTCGGTTTGGCGATTTTCGATCATTGTTTGGACGTAGCGTTTGCGGCCTTTGCGGTATTCTACCAAAAATGCGGATTCTAATTCTTTCGGACAAATATTTTGATACTTCTTACCCGAAGCCCCTGCCTGTTGACCGTTGGACTTTGCACAGTAGTCTTTCACGCCTTTTTTATGCTCATTTAAAAGCACATTGATTTGTGGGCCTTCGCAAAGATCGCGGGAAAAGAAATCACCGAACTTACCGGTTTGATAAGCTTGTTCACGGCTGCAGTACTTGCTCATGCCAGCCTTGAAGCCTTGGTCTAATTGAGATTCAGAAATTTCGGCTTCCACTTTGCGACACTCACTGACCGTAGCATCCGAATTCAGCCATTGACCAGAAAGGGCCACTTTTTTGCCGTGTTCAAACCAATTGATTTGTTCGCAAGATTTACGTTTGAAATAAGAAGCACAGCCTGTCAACGCTAGTGCCGCACAAAACAAAATGATTTTTTTCATGACAATCCCATTAGCTGTTTAAGTTCTTGCTCATGTGCATGCTGTTGCTCCATGGAATCCAGCATGGAAACTTCTAGCTCTTCAATTTGTCCGCTGAGCGCGTGCAGTTCTTTAGCAAACGCGGCGGCCTTATCACCACTGGCACTCATGAGTTTTTCGCTTAAAGCATCACGCATTTTGCTAAGTTCTGCAATCTTCTTGTCGCAGTCTTCTATGTGTTTTTGAGATTTTTTAACTAGGCCTTCAAGACGTTTGCGCTCTTCTTTGTAGTTAAGCTTCGGCGCATCAGAAGTGTCTGACTTAGTCGCTGAAGAGTCTGTGGCGGCGTCAAGATTTCTTTCGGCCAAAAAACCTTTTTGTAAACTCCAGACATACTCATCATATGTCCCCGGATACAAAGTCAGCTGACCGTTGTTAATTTCAAGAATTTTTGTTGCCACTCGCCCGATGAAGCCGCGGTCATGGCTGACGGTGATAATCGTGCCCTCGTACTTTTCCAATGCCCCCGTTAAGGCTTCGACGGTGTCAAAATCTAAGTGATTTGTAGGCTCATCCAGTAATAACAAGGGTGATTTTTGCAACAAGATCTGCCCCAAAGCCACGCGTGATTTTTCGCCACCCGAAAGAACCTTGATCTTTTTTAGCGCATTGTCACCGGAAAATAATAAGCTGCCGGCGATATTTAAAACATCTTGTTGGGTCACTTCTTTGTGCGCTTTAGAAGCCATGGCCTCTAGGACGTTGTGTTCAGGATTTAAAGCCTCTGGCGTGTGTTGCGCGAAATAAGAAAGGCTGACTTGATGACCCCACTTAATGGTACCTTCGAGTAAGGGAATCTGTTCGGCCAATGATTTTAATAGAGTGGATTTACCCGCACCATTAAAACCCACAATGCCCAAATGAATCCCACGTTCTAAGCGCAAGTTGACGTTTTTTAGAATCACTTTACTGCCATAGCCGCAAGCCGCGTTTTCTAATTCTAAAATCTGTTTTCCGGTCGCGCTGGGGGGCGGAATATGGATATGCGAATGTGTCGGGGCGGCTTTCACTTCGATGACTTCCATTTTTTCCAAGGCCTTAAGACGGCTCTGTGCTTGGCGGGCTTTGGTGGCCTTGGCTCCAAATCTTGTTACGAAATCCATGATGGATTTCTTTTTAGCCTCTTGGCTCATGATCTGTTTTTGCAAGATTTCGGCGAGCATTCTTTTCTGTTCAAAATAATCATCAAGGCTTCCCGGAAATTTAACGATATCACCGGCTTCGACCTCTAAGATATGGTCGGTCACGCGACGTAGGAATTCGCGATCATGGGAAATTAAAAGAAAAGCCCCTTTGTATTCCTGCAGAAAACTTTCTAAGACTAAAAGTGTCTCTAGATCCAAAAAGTTTGTGGGTTCATCCAGTAAAAGTAGATTGGGCTCTTGTCCAATCAGGTATAAAAGTTTCGCACGCATGCGGTAACCACCGCTAAGCTGTTTTAAGTGGGATTGAAAATGATCTTCAGTCAATCCTAATTTCAGACCGAACTGTTTTAATTCCCAGATCGGTTTGATGCAGTTATTGGCTAGATATTCCTCGACCTTTTCATCGACGTTCCAGTCGGATTCTTGTTCAAGATATGCAAGACGCAATTGTTGAGATTTTGTCACCAGCCCCTGGTCCAAGTGCTCTTGGTCTACTAGGATCTTAAACAAGGTGGATTTTCCAGCTCCATTGGGCCCGATAACTCCGACGTGTTCGCCTTCGTTGATAGCAAATGTTGCATCCTCAAAAAGAGATTTTGAGCCAAATGATTTGTAGCCAGATTGAAGTTGCAGAAGAGTCAGCGCCATCTTACGGAATTTAAAGGAAAAATTTGTAACGTCAAGTTTTCTACACGCATGAAAAACAAATTCCGCTTAGGAAAATGCCGACGAGCACGAGGCAATTTGTGGAAACTTAGACTTTGCTCCAAAAATACCATTGAGGCTGGCGTCACAGATTTATCAGACGTAATCTATGATTTCTGAATCGCGAAGGGAGAGTTCATGGAAAAAATTTTTGGAATGACTCTTATGATTTTGTTTTTCGTAACTTCGGCATTGGCTTCGCCGGAAACGCCGAGGAAAGTAGTTTCAAAAACAGCCGTGACTTTTCCTGAAACTGTAGAGGGTCAAATTGCCATTCAGACGGGACTCGCTCAGTACGAAGTTCTTTCTTATCTGGAGGAAGAAGGCGTGGCCTTTGCTCAATCCTGTGAAACGAACCTGCAGAAACCCTGTAAGGCTCAAGATTTAAAATCGTACTTTAGTAAATCGCAAAAAGAATTGTCAGATAAGTGTCGCGACTCTCATGGAGAAGCCCGCATTGCGCGTCGTCATGGGGTTAAAAAAATCTCTTCGGTCTGTTACTTTAAAGAAGACAAATCTTTTGTGGAGTTGAATTGAAAGACCAGATCGAACTTAGTATCACAGTCAGAGCCGGGACGGGCGAAGTTTGGCATGCCCTTACGGATAGCGATGAACTTGAAAACTGGTGGGGCGAAGGAATTAAGCTTGAGGCCAAGGTCGGCGGACAGTTTCGTGAGAAATGGGAAGATGACGACGGCCAAGCGCAAATGGCCTCTGGCAAGGTCCTAGAAGTTAAAAAATCTAAGTTGATCCGTTTTACTTGGGTTGAAAAATCGTGGCCTAAAAACGCGGTTACCGAATGCACTTATGAAATTTCGGAAGCGGGACCTGGAAAAAGTGCCCTGACCGTGCGACACACGGGCTGGGAAAGCTTGCCGGCGGCGATTCGTTCTAAAACCCTGAAGGATTTTAAGACGGGTTGGACCTATCATTTAAAAGAACTTAAAGAGTATCTAGATTTCTAAATAAAAAAGGTCGGGCATTTTGTACCGCGACCTTTTTACCCTACGAATTAGAAATCGTGAATCAAATCTTCTAAACCTGGAACATCGATAAAAGGATTTCTGTTTCCTTGAACTTCGAAGATCGCTTGGTTGCGAGCCATTTCATCCTCATCAACCGGGTCTTCCTTAGACCATTTTCTTAAGTAAGCTTCTTCTGAAGGGTTGATGTGCATTTGGTAGCGAACGGCAAAGTAAAACAGGGCGCGCGCCACGTTTCCTTTGTGGTTATCTGGTGGTTCAAAAATATTCTGAGTGCCATCGGTCGCACGGCCAAAGCGAGAGGCGACGCAGTTAACTTGTTTTGTATCTTGAGCCACTTCGCCGAAGTTGAAATTTCCACGAGTTGAATTCGCTTGAGAATCCGTCGGGAAAAGATGGTGAAGATCTGCCTTTTGGTATCCACGACCATGGCCACCGAAACGGCTTTGAGGCCATGTGTGTTCCGTATTGATGACATTTGCGTTTGGTACGCGATTTGGACCTGGGCGTTCTTTACCACGGAAGTCACGAGATGTTTTTTCGTTATTACAGTAAACGTCGCGAACTCCGTATTCGCCATTTCCGTGGTCTACTAGATAGTATTTACCCATCAAGAAAACGCGAGCGCCGTCGTAACCTAAAGAAGTCTGAGTGTAGCAACCGCTGCCTGAGCATTCGTTGCTGATTTCATCAAACTTGTTTGGCACGGAACGATGGAAAGATTCAAGCACGTGATTGATATTTTCACGAAGCTCATCACCCTTCATTCCCGTTGCGATGTTGTTGTAGAATTCTTCACCATAGTAAGCGAATTTTTGAGAAGTTCCTGCTGCGGAACAAATCTGAGCCGCCAGCACCAGCGCTAGCATAGCAAAAAGTTTCATGATTCCCCCATAGTCAGACATTAAGGTGTCTGGTAGAAACGCCGCGCCGATTCGCGGTATATACGTTGGTTTAGAACTCTTAGACCTCGATCTGCGTCCAGTTCCAACTTAAAAAATCTGAACAAACAGAATCCCGACATTTCTACGCAATGCGGCGAGGCTGAATTCGGTGTCTCAGAATGGGAATTTCGGCAAATTCTCCTCTGCAAGTGCTTATGGAAGTGCTTGAAAACCCGATAAGCCTTGTATGCGGACAAGATCTTCTCTGACATGCCTATTGTTTTTTTCCTTCGCGATTCTTACGCAGAGCTCCGCATCTTGGGCTCAGGCCTTGGACCAAGCGACTACGTTCAATTTGATTAACGCACAGCAAAACTATCTTATGCAGCAGCAAGCAATGCAAATGCAGGCATTTCAAGACGCACAAATTAAAGCTCAACAAGATGCTTTGAAGCAGCAGCAAATCAACGGAATGATTGCGCCACTGACGGGACTTTGTACGGCCATGTTTTCCAGTGCAAGCAGTGAGACCGCTGGCGGTGGGACGACAAAAAATCTGGAAGATACGGCTTACAACTTACGACAAGTTGCATGGGCTGATTACGAATCCAAAGGTTACACTTACGATCCGGAGATCGACGAAAAAACTTCGCGTGATATCGGAGCCGAAGGGACCCTCACTTTCAGCGCAGGTTGTGATAAATTTATTAATCGTGATGGAAAGCTAGGGCCATGGGGAAACGCGGCTTTGGGACAGATACGTTCTCACCCAGATGCGTTTGGCTCAAATGTTCCAGATGATATCACAAAGTGGTGTCCAAAATATCCAAGCATGAATAAGGCGCAACGCGATCTTTACTGGGTCTGGATTTTGATGTCGATGGCGAGTTCGGAATCAAGCTGTAATCCCGCGGCGAATAATCCCAATGCTCCGGATGGTGTAGCGAGAGGTCTTTTCCAAGTTTGGAAGCCGGTGTGCCCCAAAGCGCGTAACCTGGGAAATCCTTATGAAAATACCGAGTGTGCGATTGATATGTTGGCGAATGAGCTTCGTAAACGCGACAACTTGATGACTCCAACTTCTAAAGGCAGAGAAGGCACTTATTGGGGCCCGCTGCGCAGTGATGACTGGAACAAACGTCGTGGCGGCGATATCCGAGGCGCGCAAAAAACGCGTGCTATCATGGCGAAATATAAATACTGTAAATAATTATGAAGTCACACTACGATGGCTCGATTTTTAAACCTATTGAGGGTACAATTTCGGCATGAATCGCAATCTCCTCATTTTTGCCATTGGCGGACTGATTATTTTATTTCTAGTGGTGGCGAAAATTTCGCAAAAACTGGAAGTTGCAGGAAAGTCTTCGCCGATGGCAACCTCATCCGTGAATGAAGGATTTGTTTCAGGTGCGGGGACGAGTGGAGCTTCTAGACCGGCGGGGCAAGGAGACTCATTGTCTATTGGCCCGGGCCCGGGGATGATCGAAAAATATTCGAACTCGCGAATTGTTTCTGAAAAGGCCACGGCAGAATTCATGCAGTTGGCCCGCGTGCAAATGAAGTTTCCCGAAAATTTTCGCTTTCAGCAGTTGAACTTAGATTTTGATCAAATCACCGGGATATACGCACGCACTGAAACTATGGAGACGGCTGTATTGGCCGGAAGAATTTTACCCAGCGATAAAGAAGTTGCCGATTTTTTACGTTCCACTGATTCGGGAATTCCGAATGTCGATGGAAAAAGGATTTCTTTGCAGGGTGATGCCATTGTCGTGCCGCCCCCATCGGGCAGTGGATTTAGAACCGGAAAATACTGGGCTGGAAGAACGGCGGATAATAAAGGAGTGCGGGTAGGTCTTATAGAGCGCGCCGATGGCAAGGGCAGTTATTTATTTATATTCACGGGTGCAGAAGACAAACTAGATAACTCTGAAGATTTCTTTGAAGAGCTCTATAATAATCTCAAAGCTCAACCTGAATAAACTAATCGTGATAGTGCGAGTTGCACCACTGACAAAAGTATCGTCCTTGTCCGGTATCCATAAACATTCCTACCGATGTGGCGCGAAATGGTTGGCGGCAAATATTGTTTGCGGCCGCTTCATTTGCTGCGGAAAATGTACCATTAGACGTATATCGACACACAGCCTGAGGATGGCAGCGATGTTGCGGATAAGTATATCCCGAGGTCCCGGGTCGCCAGTCGTAACCACCACCCATGGCGATGCATTGCCCGCCTTGCGAGGTGACGCCGAAACATCCACGTATCTGGTTACTTTGCACCATGAATAGCATTTCAATCATAAGATCGGAACGTCCGCCGGAACCTGTGACGTTAATCAAGACGTTGGAGGCATCCAGAAAAATATTTCCGCGGAAGACTTGGTAAGTGGCGCCATCATTAGCCATATAGATGTTTTTCACAAAAGCCAGATCACGGATTTGAATAGAGTTAACACGGACCCCGCCGGGATTCGACAACCAACCCGAGGCGATAGGCTGAGTGTTAATAGAGCCAAAAGAAGTATTGATCCCGGCTAATCGACCGGTATTCACAGGTTGTCCCCCGATCAGTGTGGGGCATAACTGAGGATCTTCTAGCTGACGACGGATGGATTCTGTAAGATCGATGTACTGATTTCTTAGAACGCGGTTTTTCTGAGTACTCAGCGCCCCTTGAATTCTTTGTTGAACACCAAAGGCGATTACCCCAACCACGACCGCGAAGGCTAAAACTAAAAGCAACACTGAGCCTTTTTCAGATCGAGTTAGTGTCTTCACCGGCAACTCATGCACATGTAAGCTTGGATCGTATTGGTAACGTTGATGTCGGATTTTTTTCCGGTTCTTTCTTCAGAGACCCAAGTGTAGTTAAAAGATGTAAAGGCTTGAGATCCCGCAGGACAACTGAAGGTTCCTGTTTCAGGGTGTGGTCGAGACGGAGAGCTTGTTGTGGCCCGGCAAGTATATCCAGTTGGTGAGCAACGCGAGTTTACGTATGAGCCGCGAATCACGCAGCCTTCCACATTGATTTGGCAGGTGCCATCGGGATTTAGTGTTGAACCCAACATAGCGCAGGTATCGGCCACGCTCGGAGCGCCATCGCAATCGGTCACCGCTCTCGTTCCCGTGAGAGCCACCACCGAGTAATCTAAATAACGAGAAGGCAGGGCCGTCGCTATGCCGTTCTGATAAACCGAAAGATTCACGCGCAATTGCATCGGTGCCTTTAAGTACTCTGCGGTCACCCCGTTGTGAGTCATACGAAAATAACTTGAAGCGGGGACAATCTCCTTAAGACGCCAGCTGAGGTCAGTGACCACGACTTGCGGGCTTGTCGCTGTGCCCGCAATGATATAACCCGACGCTAGGGGTTGCGCGGAATCACCGAATCCTTTGTAACCTGCCATTGTTAATGGCCGAAATTCCGTGGTTGTGGGAAGTATTTGTCCTGAAAGAAAAGATCGGCACGTTGCTCGGTCCGTCATTGAACGACCCAGGCTCGCCACAAACTCACTGCCATCAAACTTTTTATTCAGCTCATTCTGGCTTGTCATGACCCGGTAAATTCCGGTGGCTACTCCCGCAGATACTAGAGTCATAAGGCCGGCGGCAACGATAAGTTCCATCATGGTGATGCCCCTTGCGTTCGCAATATGTCGGCGATATGATTTTTGTATGACATTCATGAATAAAAACTTCATTTTAATGATCTGCCTCGTTTTGGGACTTGGAGTCCTATTCAAAATGTACAAGTCTAAGCAAAATTATGCCATTACCCCGCCTGCTTCAGCAATAAGAGATCAATCTGTTGATCTTAAAAATGACTCTAGTGCCTCGGCAGCCTCTAGAAAACTAGACCCATCTCAACCGGAGATGAGTCCTTCGCCGAGCAGTTCTCCCTCGGCAAACAGTGCCTCCGTGGCGCCATCATTGAGCCTTGAGCAGCAAGTTTCTGGGCAATCAAAAACTCAGTTTTTACAAGAGGCCTTCTTGCAAATGGATATGCCAGAAAATATTCCCTTTCAGAAAGTCGATCTTTCTTTCCCCGACATGTCGGCGATTTACTCTCGTGCCAATGGCATGGAGATGGCCGTCGTAGCCAAAAAAGGAGAGGCGGATCAAAAGGATGTTGAGGCCTTTTTAAAATCAGCCGACACCGGAATTCCAAATTTAGATAAACGCGGAATTCAATTTGCTCCTCCAAAAAATAAAACCCCGGCCTCGGGAAGCGGGATGAAATCAGCACAGTTATACAGCGGGGTGGGGCCGAATAATCAAGAGATACATGTGGCGGTGTTTTCCCGTGCAGATGGTTTAGGGACATATATGTTTGTGGTCTCAGGTGACGCCTCCACCTTGGAGGCACGAGCTGATGATTTTGAAAAAATTTATAACAGCATGAAGGCACAAACCGGAGCGCAGTGATCTTACCTCACGTAGCCCTTATATTTCTCACTTTCTTGGCCGCTCTTTGCAGCCTTGTTTATGAATTGGTTTTAGCGCAAGTATTAGCGGCAACTTTGGGTGGAAGTCTTTTACGCTATTGCACAGTCATCGGTTTATTTTCATTAAGTCTGGGTGTGGGTTCTCTGGTGTATGCTCGCAAAGAATACAGCCAGGCAGAAAAAGTCCGGATTCTTTTTCATGTAGAACTCATTTTGGCAGCCTTGGGTCTACTTGGACCGATTCTGATTGTTTTCTTAGACCCTTTCCGCATTGGCAGCAGCTTAGGGCTTTTATGGGAAGTGGTTTTTTATCTTCCTGTTGTTGGAGTGGGTTTTTTTTCCGGTTATGAGTTGCCGTTACTTTTATCTCTTTGCAAAGATCGACGCCGAGAATTGGAAACACTTTCTTCTGATTACATGGGAATGTTTGCTGGAAGTTTGATGGTTCCTTTTTTAATCTACCCGTTAGGTGGCCCTTTTTTAGGGAGCGTTTGGGTCGGGATATTAAATTTATTCGCGGCGGGTATAGTGTTCTTTTGCCTATATCGGGGACGAATTTATCTTAAAAAAGACGGCTATATATTCGGGGCACTGTCTTCTTTAGCATTGGTATTACTGATGGCGCAAAACTATTGGCTGGATTGGATTCGTGAATGGTTTATTTCTTAGCATTCATATTTCTTTTTCCCGCGCTCAGCCAGGCTACCCAAATGGATACTTTTTTGGGCACGTCAGAGCCAGCGTATGTTCAAGCCGTGGCCCCACGATTTTCAAAATGGGTGATAGAAAATTTTAGCGTCACTAGTTCTGCTGAACAAAAAAAGTGGCAAGATCATATTCTGCAAGAAAGTGCGCAGATGACGGATTGGAACTTTACCCCGTTAGCTGATTTTTCTTGGCCCCGCTTGCAGTTTGGAATGCGCTTTACTAAAGGTGTGCAAACAGATTCTTACATCTTTATATTTCCTGAAAATCCAAAGATATCCTTGCAAGGTATTCAGAAATTTTTCCGGATTCCATCATCGCTGCAAAGAGATTGGATTGGGTATGGAATTTCACTGCAGAAAAATGAAGTGTATCTTTTTAATAAAGAATCAAATGCCATTCGTCAGACCATTGTCGCCGACGGAAAATGGCTGCCCAGCACTTACTTAAGAAAGATCGAAGTCCCTAAAGAGTCACCGGTGAGTTTTGCCTCTTTGGTGGTCTCTTGGAAATCTTGGTTGGATGCTGAGGGTCGATTTTTGCAGTATGAGCTGAATCTGGGAAAATTTAACCTGCGCGTGCTTGATGGTGCAGCGATTGCGACCGCGCGTAAATTGAACGGTGAGTTTCTTTTAAATAATTTGCGTCTTACTTATAGATCTCTGGATGACTATGACGTCCTCTATCCTTAGTTCTAAACGCACCTTCGGTTTTGATCTTATTCGGATTGTCAGCATGGTGGCGATTGTCACGTTTCACGTAAATGAAGCGGTTTTTTGGCAAGACTTCAATCCTATGATGTCTTCGCTTTATGTATATCGCGTGATTCATGCGTTCAGTCAGCATATCACTTTCAGTGGATTCACCGTTATCGCTCTAAGTTTCTTTTTAATGGGGAAAGGCTCGCGTAAGAACTATTCCGCCTTGATTGGCTTTATTTTTCTTGGAGTCTTAGTTGTGGCCGCTTTTCAAGAAGACCCTCCATTTACGGGGTTTTATTGGGAATGGGATATTTATTCCTTCTTGGCGGTCAGTGTCGCTTTCATCCAAATGCTGGTTTTGTTGCCGCCGCGGTGGCATCGATGGATTGCAGGGGCGGCCTTTTTGGCAACATGGATTCCTGCATGGCGATTGATTCCCAATTCCACGGATGCAATCACTCAAGCTTTAGTGGGAATTTGCCCTCCGCAAGGGGTGGGCTCTTGGCCACTTCTTCCGTGGCTTGCTTGGCCGACTTTGTTTTTCTGTCTGGGGAAATGGTATCGAGTTTCAGAAAAATTTAAGCTGTGGACCAAAACCATGTTTCGTGGTGAGGTTTTTGCGTGGGTTGTGATCTTAGGGTTAAGTATTCCCTTCTTTGGAGCATTTAACTGGGTCCCTATTGGGCCTCATTTTTATTGTCATACTTTACGTATAGAACCTTATCTTTTTTGGTCGACGATGATCTGGTTGATATTCGCGATGCGTATTTCGATGCTTGATCGTGTAAATTTATGGCTTAGCAAAAAATGTTGGGCCGTGGCGATTTCTGAAATGCGCTGGAATAAATCTTTTGGTCTGACTTATTTGACTCATTTGGTTTTATTGGGCGTGGGCATTTACATGCGTCCTTATTTTACAGACCACCCTTGGCTTTTCGAAATTTACTTCATCAGTGTTTTACCTTCGGCAGAAGGCTTGGTTCGTATCGGCGAAAAATTTTTAGCGACCTGGCATAATAGGGTAAGGGCGAAATAGTGAATTTACGCGAGACGTGTCTTCGCCTCCCTCAAGATAGCCATTTAAATTTTGTAAGTTTACCAAGGCTGGGTTGCTAATAGCTTGGGGTATTCGGCCGTAGTCAAACTGCGCTTTGAACTCGTCCTTGGTAAAAAAATAGAAACCTTCAAAGTTTCCGAAAGCAAAGATATTCTTAAATCCGGCGGATTTGATCGTATCACGCAAGACCCATTGCGGTGGTGTCTTAGTATTTGCGGCCTGCATTTCGTCGGGCGAATACAGAGGTCCATCCATGATAACAAACCCTTTGGGTGTTAATGTCCTTCGTACAATTTTATAAAACTCGACACTGTACAGGCGTAAAAGATCCGGGGAATGGGGATACGGAAAATCGATAAACACGGCATCAAACTGTTCGGGCGCTTGATGTTTCATAAAGGCAAATCCATCTTCGATATGAACATTCACGCGCGGATTTTCTAAAGATCCTTGATTAAGTCTGGTGAAGTGGAAATTTTCTTTGCCCAGTTCAATCATTTTTGGATCGATTTCCACCAAATCAATGCGTTTAATTTCTGGGTGTTTTAAAAGCTCTGTCGCCAAAAGCCCATCACCGCCACCTAAGATCAGGATATTTTCTGGAACTTTTTTGCGCAGGTTGAACGCTCCATACACCATCGACTCATGATAAATCTGGTAAGAGCTTTCATTAAATTGCAAGCGGCGGTCTAGGTAAAGAGTTACTCCCTCTAACGGATCCATGGCCCACGAAGAAGCGGCGGAGCTTTGTACTAGATCGATTTTTTGGTAAGGGGAATACCACCTTTGAACCGTTGGGATTAACTTTAACCCATTCCAAATGTTTTTTATCGCGGCGACGTTAAGATCGGGAATCTGAACTTTAAAATAGGAAGCCTTTAAGTAAGCTTGTTCCAGCTGGGGTGAATACAAAGAGCTCATGTACAGAGCCGCGGTTGGTAATAAAAGCCACGAAAGATAGCGCGGCTTAAGCCAGGCGTTTTTCTCGACGAACGGCAAAAGAGAAAAAGCAATCACAGCATTTATCAAACCCAAAAAAATGATGGCTTTAAAGGGTCCCCAGCCTGGGTTTAATATTAAGGGCACCGCGAACCCCGCAAAGAGTCCGCCTAAATAGCTCATGGCCAACGGAATACTGGCTCTCATTTTTTCCCCTTGCTCTTGCCACAATAGGGGGAACTCGAAGCCTGAAAGCAGTCCGACCGCGAAAATCAGCAAGCCCACAAAATAGTAAATGAATCCTGCGGGACCAAATGGGGAAAGATGGTGTAGAAAGGCGATGCCATAGGAGCTAGGAATGACCAAAAATGCCAAAGAAACTAGAAGGCATTCGACATAAAAGAGTCTCTTGACGGGTTGATCGGTTTTCCAGACTGAAGACAGTGCGGCACCGGCGCCTAATCCTAATAGAAATAAACCGATTCCTAAGCTTTGGGACAGAATTTCATTTTGAGATAGGTCGGTAAGAATCTTCGCCAGAAATAATTCATAGGCAAGGCTGCAGAATGATAATGCAAAAATGAGTGTACATGACAGCCAGACGTTCATACACTCAAGAGAGTCTCATGTGCGAGGGATTCAGCCAAGATTATTTCGAGGAGTATTGATGAGATCTTTTCAAATCCGCAAAAATGTCGGTGGTTTTTCGCTGCTTGAGATTCTTGTCGCCTTGGGAATTTTCGCTTTGCTGTCTTTGGGCATCGCGATGTCCATCAACCACTTGTTCATTATGCAAAAACAGATCAGCGTGGTGGACGTCGGAGATAACTTTTCTGCGGCATTCTTTCAGCACATCACGGTTCCGGCGAACTGCGAAACGGCGGTTCGCAATAGACAATTACCTACCGGAACAAATGAATTAGATCTTAACGTCAGCACTTTCCGTGGCTTGTTACCCAACGCTTCTTTAGGGATCACGGCGGGGACCGAGGTCGACCGTGGACTTTTTGTAAATCGTATATTTGTGAAACAAAAGCCGGGTATTACCCAAGGTGACGCCGTTCAGGTGGGTCCTGACCCGGTTCAAGATCTTTATCGCCGTTACACATTACAATTAGTTTTGCGTTTAGAGCGCGCGCGTCCTAATCAAAGTCGTGCTCCATTGCCAGATCGTGTGCTTGAGGTTCCAGTGTTGGTGCGAAATGCCTCTGCGACCACGATGAACACTTGTATGCTTGAGAGTGGGGCGGAAGATTCTTGTGAAATTATGGGTGGGACTTATGCAAATGGGCGTTGCACATTCCCGTCTGAATGTACGGTTCATGGAACTTTCATTACCACCACTTGTGATAAATCTAACGTCACATGTGCCCCGGAATATACCGGAGCCGATCGTAACAACGCTATCACAGGCAGAGCTGCCTGCCCGGCGGGAAGCTGTCCAACGCAATCCGGACGCTTTTCAATTGTTCGCAGCGTTCAGACTGGTAAGAAAAGCTGGACAGATGTAAGAGTCACAGAAAACTTTTATCTGTGCATGAAATGTGGGAATTCGACTTGTAACTAAGATCTTTTATAAACCAGAGCCGCCTCGTGATGGTTGGACTTCCAAAGCCAGCCGTCATAGATGTAGTGACTTAAAAGCGGAATCAGATAAATCCCCATTAAAAATGCCAAGGTGAAATCCGCAGAAGAATTTTTTTCTGCCAAAGGTAAGAACCAATCTTCGAATTGCGCTTCCATCAATCCAAATACAAAAGCCGTTCCGACAATGATGAATAGCCACCAGGTGAATTCTTTGCGCCAAGGAACTTCGGTGCGTTTAAGGGTTAAACTCATCAGCCCCATATAGGCAAAACCGTGTGCGACGACCAACGGATACAAAATTTCACCAATGGTGGTGCCGACAAGAAAAGAAACTCCATACAAAAAACTGGGAATCATGACGGCCAACGTAACGGGGGCCTTTGAGGTTCCTTGCAGTGTAGATCTTAAAACTTTAGATACCCATCCCGCCAACACTACGGCATACACGATCAAGCCAGATTGTAAGATCATTTGGTTTGGAAAATGTAGTACTGCTCCGTGCAAAACGAAGTCCGTATCAAGATCCCGAAAATGAAAAAGTGCGAAAGGTAAAACAGAAAGCGCTAACAGAAATCGTGCTTGCCAAGGATCCTTATCGCCGTTGATTTTCTGTTCCCACTTTAAGATGCCGTGAAACTGGCGATAGTTATGAAAAACGGTGGCAAAGATGATGAAGGTCCACAGGCCAATCATATTAAAGTAAGCCCAGATCGCGACCAAAAGAAAAACGAAGAGGGGAACTGTCCAATATAAGGTCGTGCGATTTCTTTCACGAGCATTGGCATAGGTTCGCCAGAATGTGGTGTAAACGTGGCCGCTGTCACAAAAGGCCAAGGCAAAAAAAGCCAGCGCTTCATCCCACAGGCCTTGCGGATGAAAGATATGAACAAGGCCTGCCGTTAAAATTCCGGGTAAAACTAAAAAAAACAAATCTTTGCGGGCTGAACCAAAGATCCATTGTTTCAAATTTCACCCTCCCTATGATTGGAAGAACTATTTGTTATTCTTACGATCTTCTTTGCGTTTTGCCGAAACGCGGTTCTTTTCGTCAACAAATACAACCGTTGGTTCATGCTTTTTAGCCGCTTCGAAATCCAAACCGCAATAAGAGCAGATGATCACAAGATCCCCTTTTTGCACGTGACGGGCCGCTGCTCCGTTCAGACAGATTTCGCCTTTTTTTCCTTTGATCACGTACGTAGAAAATCTTGCGCCATTATTGCAGTTATAAATATCCACGCGCTCATTAATAAGGAAACCTGAAGCCTTGATAAGATCAGGGCAAACACTCACAGATCCTTCGTAGCTTAAGTCAGCTCCGGTGACAGTGGCGCGGTGAATTTTAGCTCTTAACATTGATAAGTTCATAGTCACAGTTTCCTTAGGTATTATATTGTAGCGCGATCAACATGCCCTTGAGAACCAGGTCTGGCACGATCTCGTCGAATATTTTTTCTTTTTCAAATAAATAAGCAAAGCCCCCCGTTCCGATAACCAAAGGCTTCTCATCTTGAAAACACTCTTTTGTGAGTCTTTCGCTTAATTCTTTAATCGTTCCTAAATGGCTGTAATACAGTCCAGATTGGATGCTTTCAATGGTCGCTTTTCCTAAAGCCTCGTGCATGGCCACGATTTCGACGGAAGGAAGTTTGGCGGTTTTACTTTCCAACGCCTCCATGGCAAGTCTTAGACCCGCGACGATCGAACCACCTAAATAATCTTTATCTTTTGAAACCGCGCAGAATGTTGTCGCAGTTCCCAGATCGACTAAGATTAAGTTCTTTCCTGGATAAAGATGAGTTGCCGCAATTGAATTTGCAATGCGGTCGGCGCCGACTTCCAAAGGATTGCGATATTTTACTTTTAAACCGGTTTTTACGCCCGCTTGCAGAATGAACGGGTTGATATTGAAATACTTCATGCATGCACCACGAAGCGAATAAATCACTTCAGGCACCACACTGCAGATGGCGATTTGTCGAACCTTTGTCGGATCAAAACCATTTTCACGAATCGCACTGCGCAGAAAAATGCCAGTTTCATCCGAAGAAGCTCCGCTTTTAGAGTTCTTACGGAAAGACATCAGCATTTTGTCTTTATCAAAAAGTCCGGCGTAAATTTGGGTGTTTCCCACATCTAAGCACAAAATCATACAGTATCCTTTGGTATAAGTACTTCGGCTTGGCCGGCGTATAGACTGATCGCGTGAATCAAGTTCGCTGTTAATTGTTCTAAACTGTCGCAAGGTTCGGCCTTGTTTTCAGAATACAATGTAAAGCGATGGGTTCTAGCCACAATATCGATATCTTGTAAATCGTTATGGACTACAAAATCGGCATGCGAATTTTTAAATAACTTTTCCACGGCGGCCAGTCTTGCCTCTGGTGAAGCATGGCTTGTCAATTTAAAGGCAATGACTTTTAAATCCTTATTGCGGGAATAGTTTTTTAGCTCGTCGACGATTTTGTGATTCTTTTTAAGGTGCAAGTTCATCTCTGGGGCGTCGGAGCTGATTTTTTTTATTTCCAGAGGTTTCACGGTTTGGCCATTTACTTCCACACTTTCCAGCGAATAATCGCTGACCGCCGCCGCATGAATAACGTGGGTGAAGTCTTCTTCAGAAAGATATTTTTTCATTTTTTCGTCTAAAGACTTAAACGTCGTGAATTTATCTTTTCTTGGCACATCAGCCTTCACCGTGGAAGAGTGAGATTGCAACAAGGTCACGTCAAAACCCATATGGCTAAGACTTTCAGCTATGACCACACCTGTTTTACCAGAACTAAAATTGGTAATAGCGCGAACTGTGTCGATAGGCTCCATCGTACCACCGGCGGTGACTAGGACCTTCACTTTTGAAGGATTTGCGGTGATCGCGGCGGGTTTTGCATCCTGCGTGGCTTTGGGAGTTTTTAATGTATCAAGGACAGCTTTTAAAATTAAATCGGGTTCTAAAAGTCGTCCCCAGCCCTCTTCTCCACAAGCAAGAATCCCTGAAGCTGAATCTAAGATCTCGATGCCCATTTCTCGCAAAGACGCTAAAGATTTTTGTGTTACCGGATGGGTGTACATGCTTTTGTTCATGGCGGGCGCCACTAAAAAGGGGCGGGTGAAGTCATGGGCTAAGAACATGGTTTGAATTAAATCATCCCCCACACCTTGAGCGGCTTTATTAATAAAGCTTGCTGTGCCGGGTGCCACCAAAATTAAATCTGGCCAACGCATCAAATGAATATGATCCATGACGTTGCCGCGTTCATACATATCACTGACAACAGGGCGTCCGCTTAAGCCTTCTAAGGTGGCATTTCCCACAAATTGCAAAGCCGCAGGTGAAGCCACAACTTGCACTTCACAACCAGCTTGAACTAAACGCGAGATCACATGACATGCCTTATAGCACGCGATAGATCCCGTCATAATGAAAAGGACTTTAGATTTTGACATTGTCGATCAACCTAACCTCTCCTAATTTCGCCGCCACATAACGGCGGTTGCCGATATCCGTGACGTAATCAACATCAAAGCCTTGGTCGGTCAAAGTCTTTGCGGCTTGTTCCGCGGAAGTACTTTGCGTGATGGCTTTGTAAATCGCAGGGGCTTTTTGGCGGTGCTCTGGTGTCAGTCGAGTGTTGCGGGAACTCATGGCTAAGCCATCGACTTCACGCACGGTCGGAACCGGAACGACTTCTAGATTCATAAAATAGCTTTCAACCATGCCTTTCACTAGGGTCATTTGCTGAAAGTCTTTTTCGCCAAAATAAGCGCGCGATGGGGAAACAATATTAAATAGTTTCATCACGACAGACAAAACCCCGTCAAAATGACCCGGGCGGTGAGCGCCATCCAAAAGCATCGAATATTCATGCTCGGTCATTTTATAGCGATAATTATCCGGGTACATGTCGGCGTATTTAGGATAAAAAATCGCGCTCACACCGTTATTGTTGGCTATCGCTAAATCTTGATCCCACGTCTTTGGATATTTTGCTAAGTCATTGGCATCGTTAAACTGGGTGGGGTTCACAAAGATAGAAAGTACGACATGATCATTTTCTTCACGCGCGCGTTTTAAAAGCTCTTCATGACCCGCATGCAAAGCGCCCATGGTGGGCACAAATCCCACAGAGCCTTTTACGTGGCTTCGCCATTCTTTCATTGCGAAAGGAGTTTCAAGTACAGGAATCATGAATAACTCTCTTTCTCCGTGGGGAAGGCGCCAGATGTGACTTCTTCATGATAAGTGTTAAAGGCCCCTTTAATGGCATCGAAACCCTCGAAGTATCTTTTTAAAAACTTCGGTTTAAAGTCATTATTCATTCCGAGCATGTCTTGCAGAACCAACACTTGTCCGTCGCAATCAGGCCCCCCGCCGATACCAATTGTCGGTACATGCAGGCTGTCGGTGATGTCTTTAGCTAACGATGAAGGCACGCACTCTAATACGATCGCGAAAGCTCCGGCATCTTGCAATTGCAAAGCATGTTCTTTGATCAGGCGACGGGCTTTTTCATCTCGCCCTTGAACTTTAAATCCCCCTAGCTGATTTACTGACTGAGGGGTTAATCCTAAGTGAGCCATCACGGGCACGCCGGAATCAACAATATGACGGACCAACGAAAGATTGCCAAGGGCGCCCTCTAACTTTACCGCCGAAGCACCGGCCTTCATGATTCTTTCAACCGCGGTCATATTGGCCGTTAAACCTTTACGGTTTGACATAAAGGGCATATCACCGATAACAAATTTATCACCGGCACCGCGAACAACGGCGGCCGTGTGCAGGGCCATCATATTCACAGAGGCATTGAGCGTTGTTTTAAAACCATGCATGGTATTGGCCAATGAATCGCCGACTAAAATGCAATCAATATCACTGGCGGCTACGATGCGCGCAAAAGAATAGTCATAACAAGTGATCATCGAGATCTTTTGTTTTTTGTCTTTCTTTTCTTGGAAGTCGAGGATGGTTTTCATAAGACGCTCACTTTCCTGGATACTCTGGCCAATAGGTTTTCACAAAGGCCTCATAGATCGGTTTTAATGGTTTACCCTCAAGCGCGTGCAGATTTTTTTGCACGGTCGTTGCGTCCTTGCGAACCAAGGGGCCGGTTAAGGCTCCTTGAGGATTGTTCATCGTATTGGTAAAAACTTTTTCTAAATAGGTAGCCCCGGCTTGTGGCGGGATATTAAGATCGGAAAGACCCTTTAACATCTCCCCCATAAGAAGGCTCACGAAGTTACCGCCGGCCACACAGTAAGCGTGATACAGAGATTTTTTTTCTGCCGGCAAAATCGAAAATGGATTCTTTAAACCGGGGAGGATTTCTTGCAATGAGCTGGCTCCGGTCAGGATAAAGTGGATCTTCCGATAGAATTCCAGATCATAAAGCTCGGGTCCAAATGTCATGAGCGGATGGGCGGAGATCATATCGTCGAAATGCAAAGCACCTGAAAAATGAATGACCGTAACCTCATGACCGGCCAAGCGCTGACGGTAAAAGCCCTCTAAAGCGCTGTCGGAAATCGCAAGTAAGACGTGAGTGGCTTTGGCAACCTTCCGGGCCAAAGCATGAGGATCTTGGGATCTGTCCCAGGATTCGAAGTTTAGATTTTCTAAATGCAAATAGTGGCCGAGGTGTCGGGCGACGCGGCCAGAACCGATAATAAGATAAGAAAAAGGAGCAGTTGTACTCGTCGCTGTCATATTCTTTGGGTACCTTTCCATTTCTGGATAAAGTCCTCTGTAATGCTCGCAACCTAACACGATTTTCTCAGAAGACAAAGCGAAATGACACCCCGAATCGAGCAACTGCTCTAGGGTGAAAATGGCAACGATGACACTGGACTTAAGGCATGACTTGAGGGAAGTATACGCCCCATGAAGTACTTGTATTGGGTGGGTGTTGCCCTCGTTATTGGTGTCGGTGTTTGGTTGACCACTTTGGTAAATCCGCAACCGACGACAAAAAATATCGTTCCGTTTGCGCAGTATGAAACTCCGGAAGATTTGGGAAAACAGATCTTCACGGCTTTGCAGTCCGAAGTAAAAAGAGCCCCGATTGTTTTATTAGGTGTCACACCCAACCAAGTTGAAGATATGGAAGTGTGGCGTGGTTTTATGCAGGCCAATCAAGAAGTTGGATCTAAATATGAAATCATCGCGGTAGAACCGATGCTTCCTTATGTCGAACTTTTTGAATCCAACTTACGATTTAATATTCGCGATGATATGCCCAGATTCGTTGAGGGAGTAAAAAAAGCCATGCAGCAAGGTTTGCGCGTGGCGGTCTTGGTTCCGCATATTTATTCTTCTCAACTTATTGCCGGTAATCCGGTCGATCGCTTGCAAAAAGAATTCGAGATTCCAATCTTAAGTCTTTCGATCGTAAAGTTTCCGGTCACCCTTCAACAGGCTGAAATTTTTGAACCTGCTTGCGTCTTAGAAGAGGGCAAGGACCCGGGCCATACGGGACCTTTGGGTTGCATGATTCGAAAAGTCGCAAAAAAAACTTACGATAAAAAATTTGAAGACAATAAGTACTCGGGCCTGGTTGAAAAGCTGTCGGCTAATGACTATTTGATATTATTTAATCGCAATGCGGGTTCGAAATAGGGGGATCAGTGAAAGCTTTATTTTTAGTTTTATCTTTATTGATGACATCATCGGCGTTTGCTTACAGTCAGCTTGAAGGTGCTTGGTACGGAAATGATGGCAAGTACGTTGAATTGATCGAATTCAATGGTGCCATCACGGTGCACACTCGCAGCTATTACCACAACGGAGCCCCTTCAGATTATTTCTTTGAATTCCAAATCCCTCAAGACCGTGACGTTCAAATTGGCGAGGTGATTCAAGGTCGCTTGCGCAGTATTGATGGATATTACGGCTGTTTATTTGATGAAGAAGCTCAAATGACTTTGGATTTTGATGGTTCCTTAAAAATGAATTTTCCGTTGTTGGTGTTTCACCGCGAAATCCGTTCTGAAAGAGAGCGCGTTGGCACGGGTTACCACCGCCAAGTCGATTGGACTCGCTGGGGTTTTGTGGAGTCCGTTTATCGCTTTCCCATCGAACGTTGGAGAGTGGTTTCATCTAAATGCGTGATTGATAGAAAAATCAACACCACCAGCCGTTTGACTCGTTAAAATCTACATTTCTACTTCAATCCCGAGGGCCTGCAAAAGAACGAGGGCCTCGGGAAAAGAAAACTTCGCCTCTTTCATCTTTGCCAGGCGGGGATCAATAAAATAGTGATGGCAGTTTCTAAAATCACTTTTCTCGATGTTCACATTGTTAAATGAAGTTCCGGACAGATTAGAGCCAGAGAAATTAGCTTTCGAAAGATTTGATTGGGAGAAGTCGGCTTCTTTAATGGAGCAATTTTCAAAAATTTTGCCCCGCAAATCGAGAGCCTGAAAACATCCATAATCCAGCTTACAGCCATAAAGGTTGAAATCGCCACCTTTACGTAGATCCGTCCAATTAATTCCCATTAAATTGCAGTTTTCAAATATGACGCCACGTAGGACGACATTCTGCAAAGAAGTGTTGGCCAGGCTACAGTTTGAAAACTTGCAGTCAATGAAAAGAACACCTTTAAGATTTTCTTCGGTGAAATTTATTTCTTCAAAGTGATAATTGCTAAATTCTTCACCTTGCTCTGTGCGTAGGCGCGTCCAGTCTTGTTCGGTCACGGTCGTGTATTCCATCTTTTGCTCCTTTATTAAAGGCCTTAAGAACTCGTAACATGATCTTTCGTGCATGCAAACTAAGAGCTTTTCGTAAGGTTGGGTCCTTGGGAAAAGGGCGAAAGACTTTTTTACTGAATAATTTTATGGGGCTTTTAACAGGGCGAGATTCAAATAATAATGAGGGGGAGTGTGCGGTCCGGTGTGAGCAAAAAAAGATTCGAAGCGAGCGGCGATTCTGTATGTTTAAAAGCATTTTAGAACGGAGTTACTATCTGCAGTTTTTTTGATTTTGACGCGGATCCGTCTAGACTTTCATTTCTACGGGACCCTGCTAGTTTGCGAAGAGTAAGTTTGGAAGTAAGGAGAGTTATGAAAAAGATCGCCATCGTTACCGGAGCCAATCGTGGTTTAGGACTAGCAACTAGTGAAGCCCTGATTCAGCGGGGATTCAAAGTTATCATGGCTATGCGCAGCCCGGATAAGGCGCAAAAAGAATTAAACGTCTTAAAAATGAAGGGGGCTGACATCGTTCCGATGAAGCTGGATGTCTCGCAAGAAAAAAGTATTAATGATTTTGTTGAAACTATCAAAAAAGAATATGGTTTTGTCGATGTACTGATTAATAATGCGGGCATCTTGATTGATAGCGATGACGGTGGAAATGCATCGGTTTTTAAAACTAAAGCTTCCACCATTCAAAAGACCTTTAATACCAATACCATTGGGCCTTTCTTACTGACTCAAAAGATCTTTCCGATGATGAAACAAGAAGGTTACGGACGTATCGTCAACGTTTCTAGCGGCATGGCGCAGTTGTCGGAATCTCAAACCGCATCGGCGGCCTATCGCCTTTCTAAGACGGCTTTAAACATGGTGACGAATCTTTTTGCGTCGGAGGTAGGTGATGCGGATATCTGCGTGAACGCGATTTCACCGGGCTGGGTGCGCACCGATATGGGAGGCCCGCATGCGGATCGTTCGGTTGAACAAGGGATTAAAGGAATTATTTGGGCGGCGACCTTACCTAAAGGCGGGCCCAACGGAACCTTCACTCGCGATGGCGAAAAGATTCCTTGGTAGCGTTATAAATAAAAAGGCCGCCTTCTGGGGAGAAGACGGCCTCAACGAAAGGATGCGGGGTTCATCGCCCCCTGGGGACTAAAAAAAGAGCAACAGCTTATTCGACTTCGATATCGCCGCTGGCTGTCTTGGCCGTTATCGCGGTTGCGCCTGCAGTGGATCCACGAGTGTTTTTAATTTTACCACTCATGGTGTGGAGCTTGAATTCGGCTTTTTGATTTGCCGGTAATTTCAGTTCAATGTCACCAGAAATGCTTTCTATCTTCATCGGACCGTCTTGCAGGTTCTGGATTTCGATGTCACCACTCACGGTTTTGCCTTTGGTGTTTTCAAAGTTTACATTTTCTGCGGTGATCTCTCCCGAGATGGTGGTGAAGCCAAAGTCCTTGGCCTTCAGATTTTTCATCGAAAAATTCCCGCTGATCGATTCGACATTTAAGCTTTCGATGTTTTTGGGAACATGAATAAGAATCTTAAAGTCTTTCACGTCAAGGCCTTCGCCGATGGTGATTCTTCCTTCATCGGTGCTAACTTTGGCTAGACCTTCTTCGGGTGTTGCGTCTGCCGGCGGCGCTCCTTCGACTTCAAAAGACAGAGCATCATTGTCAGAGGTTATCAGGCGTACTTCACCAGAAACGGTTTTGATCGTGACTGTTTGAAACGGTCCGGAAAAACTCATGTTCTCTCTGATCTTGGTACGGGAGGGGGAAACCCCAAAACCAGTGATGCGAACATTGTATTTGCTTTGCAAGCGATTCATAAGCTCGGGGTCTGCGGCCACAGCTTTTTTGCTTGAGTACGACGCCAAGGCTAAAAAGCTAAATGTTAGAAAAGTCGTGACGATAAAAATTTTGGCAAAAAGATTTTTAGATTTCATATGCGGCTCCTATTTTTCTAAGACGAACTTGATGTTCCATTGCAGGTAACTGATCAAACTTAATAAGATATATTTTGAAATCAGGAACATGCCCATTAATCCCATGATGGCCATTCCAAGAAAGCTCAGGCTCATTGAGATCGCGGCCACCCAACCCCAAGCGTTTAACGGGAGGGATGCGGCTTGGGGTAAGAATCCTAAAATCCCCAGGCTGACACCGCCAAAGGCGATGCTGACACCCCAGCCCGTTGCTAAAAAGCTGAGGATAATAATTCCGGGAATAAACAGGACTATGAAATTAAAAGGAGCTAATACTAACAAGCGTAAAACTACGTGCAGAGCTAGCTTGATATCAAAACTTTTATCACTGCTTTTAATCTCCCGAATCATCGATTCAGTTTTGTAGGCTTTGGCCAATGTCAGGGGAGAGCCCAGGCTTTTGCTGATTTCTTCTTCGCTTTTGCCTTTGTTAAGACCGTGGGCGAAATGTTCTTCGTAATCGGCAAGAATGTCTTGAACGTTGTGAACGCCGTTTGTTTCAAGTTCCAATTTTAGAAGTTTTAAAAATTCTAACTTGTTCATTTTATTTCCCGCCAATCAAGGCTGCGATTTGTTCGTTAAACTGGGTCCATTGTTTGTGCTGATCTTTTTGAAACTCTTTACCAGCCTCCGTGATGCGATAGTATTTGCGCGGAGGTCCTTCGGAGGACTCTTGAAGGTAAGTTTCAAAATACTTTTCTTCGGTCAGGCGGCGAAGGATGGGATAAAGGGTGCCTTCGGAAATTTCTAGAACCTTAGAGATCTCCTCCACCAGTTCATAGCCGTAGTGATCCTTGCGCTTAATCATCGTAAGCACGCACAGCTCAAGGACCCCTTTTTTAAATTGTGCATTCATAACTGTGCACTCCAATCCAATGACTACTGTATAAAGCTAGGTACTGTGCAATGTCCAGTACTATGTATAAAATACTACCAAAAGGTGCCAGGCTCTTTTTTGTGGCGCTGGTGCGCCAAAAAAAATCGCCATCTATAAGCATATGAATTTACGACATATTATTGATATGCCTGAAAAGCAAAAGGCCACTCGAAGGTGGCCTTGACGCGGGTGGGTCCGAAAAAAGAGCCAGGCACCTTTTAGATTTCGTGGGCTAGGGGTCTTCTTGGGGCGCGGAAATAGGTTCTTGGGGATAAGTCCAAGAGGTCTCCGAGTTTTTCCATGTAGACGCAAGCATAGCGATCCAACTGGTAAGCGAAGTAGCTTTCTTCGTTACCAGCTCTCATGAGCTGACCCCAGTTGGCGTTGTACATGGACTGCTGTTTTTTAATCAGCTGACTGATCTGTCCATCGACTTCCGAAATTGTTTTTTGCAAAGCCTCAACCTGAGCCTCGTTGTAAGCGCCCGATTTTTCAATCTTCGCCGTCATTAATAACGTCAACTCATCTTCAAATGGCTCTTTTTTCTTCATCAAGGTTTCAATTTCTTGATTCAAGGGTTGGGCCTTTTTGTTGTGATCGATTTCAACGTCAAGTTCCTCGATAACCATCGCGGTTCTCCAGTTGCAATCTTTCTTTAAGCGCAAGATGTCGCCGTAAATATGATCCCCGATATAAAGAATATCATCACCGGCTAAATCTAGATCTGTCGTGAATTTTTTTGCATTTCCACCCTGGTAAATTCCCGGAGTCAGCTTTCCTTCCATATTCGTCATTGTTCCATCCGCGGGATTTACGCGAAGGTATTTTTGACTTTCATAAAAGAACTTGGGCTTAGAAGCAAAAGTGATCACGAACTCAAAAAGATCCTGCCATGATTTAGTTTCCTTTAAGAACGGCTGAATCGCGTAATCTAAAAGCAGCTTCGTGTAATGGAAATCAGAGTTCGTTAAGACGAAAATCTTTTTCCCATGCCGACGGAATTTTTCTAATCCCGCCACTAATTCTGGATCTTTTATAATGTATTGATCTAAGTTTTTCGCCACCACTTCTTTAAGTGAGCCATCGCGATGAGCTTCATCTAAAGCATCTAATACGTCATCGGCGATCTGCGCGTATTCCGGATACTTATTCGCCGTGTCCGTATCTTTTAGTTCGACGATCTGGGCGATCAAGTTCGCAAGTGAGATAGAAAACGAAGTGTCGACAGCTAAATAATCTGTATCGCTAAGATCAATGTAAGTCGATTTGTAAAGCTTTTGATGGCTTTTGAAATCCAAAGGTTTCAAGCCATGGTAACTCGCACGAATCGCGGTATAACGATTAAGTTTTAAAAGATTTCCCATCTTACGGTCGATCACAAGTCCGCGAATCGCGTAGTTGTAATCAAACGTCAGCTTGCGCAAAGTTTCAGGGTATCCGCGTTTAACAAGTTTATCGATCATCGTGGTGTGCGACAGACGTTCAAAGTTTTCGCTGTTATAGCGAACCAGGGTGTGGTCCATGTCGACGCCGATGTAACGGATTTTTTTAAGATTCAATGTACGGTTAACAAATACTTTTCCAGTCATATTTTCTTTTCTATCTTTCAACAGGAAGTTGAAGCTGATTCCAAAGTTGCATGCCGCCTTGCATGTTATACACATGTTCAAAGCCATTCATTTTTGCAAAGGCTGCCGCTTTCGCAGAACGTCCGCCCGCAAGGCAGACGAAAACCACAGTTTGATCTTTGGGAATTTTTTCTAGGTGTTCGGGCAATGTATTCAGGACGATCAACTCTGCACCAGGGATATGTCCCAACTCTCCGACATATTCTTCTGGTTGGCGCACGTCGATAAGCTTCACTTGATTTTTCACCGGGTGTACGTCGCCCGGTGTGACGTCATAAACATCTTCAAAGTGAGGATTTTCAGTTTTCGAATCAAAGTGAACGATCTTCGTAGACACGTGTCTCTCCTGCATAAAAGCCAAGGATCTGACCTTAGCATTTGCCCTGATTTTCAGCAAGACCTTCTTACCAGATCTGCACTCGCTCTTGATCGGGGAGGGTCATTTTATCGCCTGGTTTGCATTGGAAGGCCTCTGCAAACGCGGGTTGTTGTTTTACTTGCTCGTTAATGCGCGCCACGCCTAACGCATGGGGGTCGGTTTTTAGCAACCGCTGAGCAAAGTCGGGTCGAACCACCGCGCACCAAACGCGAGCGTAGGCGATAAAGAATTTCTTTTTGTCTTCAACGGCACCTTCATTTTTCGGGAAAGCCGCATGGTAAGCGAATGTCAGACCCACCAGATCCGCCACGTTTTCACCTTGAGTCAGTTTTCCGTCATGACCGATATGATTAAACTGCGCGATCATTTTTTCGCCCCGTGAACTGAATTCTTTAAGATCTTTATCACTCATCCAAGTTCGTAGGCGGCCTTGGGAATCAAATTTGGAGCCTTGATCATCAATCCCGTGACCAAGTTCATGTCCCATGACGGCGCCCACCGCGCCTAGATTTTCGATGATCGATCCGTCTTTATCATAAAAAGGATATTGTAAGATCCCGATTGGCAAAACGAATTTATTATCATTTGGGCTGTAATATGCGTTTACTGTCAGAGGTCCCATGCCCCACGCATCTTGGTTGGCAGGCTCTTTAAGTTCTTGCACGGTTTTTTCCCAACGTGCTTGGGAGAGGGTTTCAAGATTTTTCACATGATCTTTAGGGTCATAAGTTTTTAATGGCAAGAAATCCCACTCGCGATCGTTTTGAGGTTTCACTAATTGTAAGCGAGCATTTTTAATTTTAGCGATGGCTTCCTTTTTACCTTGGCGTGAAAGCCATTTATTTTGTTCCAGTCCGTCAAGGATACTTTGACGAATGCGCTTGCCGACTTCTTGAACTTTGCTTTCATCAAATGAAGGAAAGACCTGGTCGATCAAGGCCGCATCGATATCCATGCGGAAAGGACGGCTGACCATCTGTGTGCAGCGCTCTTGGCGATCCGGACGTTTTTGTGGGCCGCCGAAATACTTCTTTTCGAAATCAAAAGATTTTTTAAAATAAACCGGATAAGCATCATCCATGATATCGCCCACGGCGTTGCGCAGGTACATGTCTTTCCAGGTTTCTAACGAGCGGGTTTTCAAGTCAGTCTCTAAGAAATCAAAAGATTCAGGAATCGCGTTTTGCACCACGAGATCGCTAGGAACTTTGGCAAAAAGAAGATCGAGCTTTAATGTCGGATATTTTTTAATCAGATCCTTTTGCGAGGTTTCACGATTTTCGCTCCAGCGTTCGCGTTGAACCGAATGCACCGGGTAGGTTTTGATAAATTCTTTTTGGAGGGCAATCAGGTTTTGCGCCTTAGTAGTGGCGTCTTTCCTTTTAATGCCTGGATATATACCGCGAAAAAATTCAACCAAGACTTTTTCATAGTCCTTTAAAAGAGCTTCATTTTCATAATATTTATGATCGGGAAGTTCCATGAAGGATGATGCAATAAATGGATTTGTTTTAGTGGGATCGTCCATTTTTTGGGTCGCGCCTAAATACACAAACTCGCTGAGTCCTTTAGAGATGTTTTCATGGGAATAAGTTAAAAGTTTTTCGACGGAATCGATTTTTTTAACGTCATTCACGATACGGGTGACGCCGGCCTTTTCGCTTTTGGCTTTTTCCGGCCCATTCATACACGCTAAATAGAAATCGCGGACTTGCGTAGTACGCACATCAAGATCTTTTTTTAGGGGCAATTCGCGCATGAAGGTTTTTTTGTGTTCAAGCAAGCGTTCGCTGGAATCGTTAAAAGAAAAAGTATGCATGCTGCGATCGTCACGAAGCTTAAATGAGGCTTCCGCTTCAGAGCAGACGTACTGATGGAAATCCTGACAGGCATTGACCTTGGTGCTTAACGGAAACTCACGCTTTTCCGGGATTTTTGAAGACGGTTTGGCAGCAAAAGCGAAGCTCGCGGCAAGAAGTACTGAAATCATGGATGCCCTCTCTTGTTGTTAGAGGAATATGTTAATACTCCTCATAGATAATTCCTAGCGGCTAAAGGTCATGATCGAGGGCGTTATGCTTGAGTTGCCAATGCAGGACTGGCATGATCGGAAATCCATGATCAATGTCGAGCTTTCCACAGAACAATCATTAGCCCTCGAACTTTTACGTTCTGGTGAAAACGTCTTTCTTACGGGAGGGGCGGGCAGTGGTAAGAGTTTTTTGATCAGACAATTCATGCGCGAAATTGATTCCAAAGAAATGCCGATTCTGGCAAGCACGGGTGCGGCGGCTGTTTTATTGGGTGGGCGTACATTCCATAGTTTTTTTGGTTTGGGAATTATGGAAGGCGGGCCTGATGCCGCATTTGCCAAAGCGAGTAAAGATAATAAGCTTATGGCACGTCTTCGCAAAGTTGAAGGCGTGATCATTGATGAAATCTCCATGATTCCCGGGCAAGCCTTGATGATCGCCGAAGCCTTGGCACAAAGAGCGCGTGACTCAAGACTTCCTTGGGGTGGCATGCGCATAATTGTCGTTGGTGATTTTGCTCAGCTGCCGCCCGTCACTCACTCCGGGCCTAGAGATTGGTCGTTCTTAAATAGCGTGTGGGAGCAAAGCGGTTTTCAAAATGTTATGCTATCCCACAATCAACGAGTGTCCGAAAATTTATTTTTAGATATTTTAAGCGATGTGCGCAGTGGAAAGGTCACTGAGCCCGTGCGTGAGTTCTTAAATGATCACGTGCAAACTCATGATGAAGATCACCCCGGCACGCGCCTTTTTCCACGAAAGTTGAATGCCGATAATTTCAATCAAAAAAAATTAGCAGAGATTGATGATGATGAAGTGGTGATTGATTCTATTTATTTTGGTTCTGAAAAGCATATCGATATGTTGATGAAGTCCGCGCCTGTACCGGTGAAGCTGACGCTGAAGCTTGGCTGTCGAGTGATGTTTTTGCAAAATGATCCACAACGCAGATGGGTGAATGGAACTCGGGGAGTGATCACGGACATTACGGTTGATAAAATCACCGTGAAAAAAACCAATGGCCGCGAAGTAGAGGTTGATAAAACTTCGTTCGCTATTCAAGACGCCGAGGGAAATGTCATGGCCTCGGTGTTGCAATTTCCGCTAACGTTGGCCTATGCCACCACCATTCATAAAAGTCAGGGAGCAACTTTGGATGACTTGTGGTGTGACTTAAGCGCGTTGTGGGAACCGGGACACGCCTATGTAGCATTAAGTCGTTTGCGCTCGTCCGAAGGTTTACATCTTATTGGATGGAATCCACGCTCGATCATCGTGGACCCGAAAGTTTTGCGATTCTACGAAGGTCTAGATATCCGCCCTTCTTAGGTCGCAGAAGTTTAAAGAAATCTCGAATTTTAACCAGAAATCGTTAAAACACTGTCAAGATACGTAGAGCAAATCTATTTTCTTTGAGGTTTAACAAGTGAAGATTTCGGTCACTCTTTTGGTAACGTCTTTATCTTTCCTTATGGCGTCTTGCTCTGGCGGTTCTTCATTTGAAGCCCTTAAGCAAAACCCTCCGCCAGAAAATGCACCGGCAGACAACAACAATGATACGGCGACAAATCCAACGCCTGCGCCGTCTCCAAGCCCAAGCCCAAGCCCAAGCCCAAGCCCAAGCCCAAGCCCGGCTCCGAGCCCGTCGCCGTCACCTTCTCCGGAGCCATCGCCAGTTCCTACGCCGACGCCGAGTCCTTCACCGGCACCGTCTCCAACTCCATCGCCAATCCCTGAACCAACTCCGAGTCCGTCACCGGACCCTTCTCCAGTGCCAACGCCGACTCCAACTCCAACTCCAACTCCTGTGCCTACACCACCGGCTCCGTCTCCGGAGCCAAGTCCGGCGCCAACGCCGTCACCAAGCCCATCGCCTTCACCAGCACCAACGCCGCCGGTGACGACATGCCCGACGAATTATGAAAAGGTTGCGGCGAACGGGACTCTTGGCACGGCAGAGTTTTGTATTGCGAAATTCGAAATGAAAAAATCGTCGGGAAATACTGCCGAACCAAAAGCTGCCGATAAGCCATGGCTTTTGAACAAGAACAATGCCGCGAAAGAATGCGGAGACTTAGGGGCAGGCTACCGTTTACCTACTAATGCAGAATGGAATGCCATCGCGTTAGAGATTTATAATCAAAATTCAAATTGGACGAGCGGAACAAAACTGCAAGGCACTTTGATGACTGGATTTTATTCTGGTTGGACGGAACCGATTGCCATCACCAATGTCAACGAGCCCTACAACGGGACAGGCAAAACAAGTGGAAGCGAAAGAAGAACCTTTACGCTTGCAAGTGGCAATGTCATTTGGGACTTCGGCGGCAATGCGTGGGAATGGGTCAGTGATTCATTCTATGGAAACACGTACACACCGGATCTTTCAGGAAACTACGTGCGTGCTTATCACAATAATAACTGGGATATGCCCGCAAATTCAAAACAGCTAAAAGATTTCACGGGAATGTCTTCAGTGCCGAGCAACGATGTTTACTTAGGACAGTTCTTCGGTGGAAGCACGGGGAAAGTTATTCGCGGGGGAGCTGTTTGTATTCACTCGCCGGGAGTGACGGGAATTTTCGCTGCGAATATTGGCGATATTACAGCCAATGAAGCGCAAGCCCCCGCTTCGTGGAACCTGAAGATGAACAATATTGGCTTCCGTTGCGTGAAGGAACTCTCGCCGTAATCTGAGATTTAAATTTTAATATTTTTTAGGGCCTGGTTGAGAATTGGAACTTATTGGAGTCTCGCTGGGTCTTTTTTTAATAAATCCAAAAAAGATCTTTAAGCATTCCGATAACGACGATGATAACAAGGGTCTGTAAGCCCAGCGCATACATGAACCAGCGTGGATTTTTGTGTTGAGGTTTCGACATGGTACAATCCCCTTGATGTAAACCTGATCGGAATTACTGCAAGTCCCTAAAGTAATTATTGGGTACTTCTCGTATTTTATGAATCAGGATACTCAAGGGGGCACATACAACTTTGTTTATGGCTATAAAACATTGAAATTACTTAACATTATTCTAACTTGAAATCGTATCAGTTCGGCGCTAGTGTCTGCCTCAGGAGCGCGCAAACTCAAGATACTCAGCCCGCGTGCACACTTATGAGATCAATCATTCAGTACCCGTTGCCTTCAGTTGGAACCGTTCTTTCCATTGGCGAGGCCATGCGCCTTGCGATCAGCGAGGCATACAAGGGCGCACCTTATGTCAGTCCGAATCCCTTAGTGGGAGCCGTCGTGGTGGATGCCAAGGGAAACTTCCTCGCCGCCGGCCATCACGAAATTTACGGCGGCCCTCACGCGGAAGTAAATGCTCTTAAAAACCTACAGCCTGAACAATTAAAGGACGCCACGGTGTACGTGACGCTAGAACCATGCGCGCATGAGGGCAAAACTCCTTCATGTGCCAAGATGATGGCAAAGCTGCCCATTAAAAAAGTCATCTTTGGTTTGATTGATCCAAATCCTTTGGTCGCCGGGCAAGGGGCCGAGATTTTAAAACAAGCCGGTATCGAGGCGGAAGTTTTTGGTGCCGAGCACTCTCGAGAGTTTAACGAAATCAGACAAGATCTGGAAGAAGTGTGCGAAGCCTTCTTGTGGAACTTTCGTGAAAAGAAAGTTTTCGTGACTTTGAAAATGGCCTCCAGTCTTGATGGACAGGTGGCCCTTCGTTCAGGCGAAAGCCAGTGGATCACGGGGCCAGAATCGCGTGAATATGTGCACTATCTTCGTGCGTGTTATGATGCGATCCTTGTAGGCAAAGGGACGGTGGAGTTTGATAATCCTTCGCTCAACATTCGTCATCCCACAATTCAAAAACAAAACAAGGTCGTCATCATTGATGGGGAAGCGGGCTTGTTAGGAAAATATTCAAGCTTAAAACTTTCTGAAGCTCACCAGTCCGCCAATGTATTTTGGTGCGTGTCTGAGCAGGCCAAAGAAGTGGTGCAAGCTCTACTAGCCCAGATAAAAAATCCTCCGCAAATCGTATACGTAAAAACGAAAATCGACGGCAGCTTGGATTTAGAAAATTTATTGTCGCAGCTTTACACTCTCGGCATTCGTTCGGTGATGGTTGAAGGGGGTGCGATGACGGCAAGCTCCTTTGTCGATGCAAGACTTGTAAATCGACTTTACATGTTTCAGGCCCCTATCATCATGGGCGCTGGGGGCTCCCGTTCATGGACCGAAAATGTGCGAGTGCCTACCATGAAGGAAAAAATTCATGTGAAAAATCCTCGATATCTCACTTTCGGGGACGATTTCATGATTTCCGGGATTTTTTAAAGTGGCTCTTGCTTACGGTGTCTGGACAATCTAGATTCCGTGCTCAGATTTCTTTAAGGAGTTAGAACTTGGAAACGCAAACGACTCAAACAACTGAAACCGCGAACTATCGTTGGATCCGCTCCGATAAAGGTGCGGTCGCAGGAGTTTGTGCTGGACTCAGCCAGGCCTTTGGTATCGAAACTTGGATACTGCGCGTCATTTGGCTGGTTGCGATACTCTGGTTCGGCAGTGGGGTCTTGTTATATTTGATTTTAGCGGTATGTCTGCCACGCGTCGATAAGCTAGACCATGCTCTAGATGGCAAGCTTTTAGGCGTCTGTGCTAGAATAGCCAAGAGGTATCGCATGGAAGTGGGCCTGGTAAGAACGGCATTCGTTCTACTGGCGATGTTTACTTTCGGAGCTGCGATCCTGGGTTACGGTCTATGTTATTTTCTTATCCCGAAGACCGACGAGCCCGTAAGTCGCTCAAAGAGCGCAGGAGTATTTTAATACATATGGGTGATGACAGTAGTAAGTCGATCATGAAATCCCTTAAAAATGAATGGTCTTTGTTTTTGGAAGCCTTCCATGGTGAAGAGAACGAAGAAAACGCGGAAACCCAAGAAGCGGTTCGCGAGCCGATGGATCTTGAAGAAATTCGTCGCATGACGAAAGCTTTGCTCGAGGATCGAAAAAAGCTCAACCAAAAGATGGAATCCTTATCAAAAGAGATCGACATCAATTCAGCAAAGCTTGAAAGTTTGCGTCTTGTCGGCGGAGAAGATCAAGAAACCTTGCAACGTATCCATGAGCTTCATGATTTGGGGCAGGGAATTGCAACGGCGTTAACAAAGCTCGATCTGCGTTTGCGCTCAATCCGTGAACAAGAAGATCAAATCAACGAAGAGATGATCTCGTAATGGTGGCCTTGCTGTTGGCTCCACTAGCAATAGCGGGGGAGCTTTCCCTTTCCGGTCGAGTCATTGCGGTTCATCGCGATCGTTTAAGTGATTTCTATTTTATCAAAATGCAAGGAATGTCGATGGCATTGCAATCTCCTCCTGGAGAGGTTTATCAATGCTTGCGCCAAGGTTTAAACACACAAGAGCTTCTTAAGTTTACCTTTGATCCCAAAACCTTAAAGATCTCCGAGTGCCAGCCGCAAAACTTGGCTTCGACTACCGCTCCCGACCTTTAAGTTCTTTCCATTCACGAAGTTTACGAATGCTTTGTTGTAAAACGGTCTCTAAGATCACCAGTTCTTTTTTAGTCGGTGTGTTTTGTAAAAGCATGCGGCGAAGAACGGTAAAGACATTGATCTTTCTTTGCCGAGTTAGATCAAAGCCCATTTCTTCTAACCATGTTTTCAAGGTGGCTTCAGGATCAATGCCCTCAATTCCTTGAGGCGCCCGGCGTGCTTTACCGCCATCTAAGCGAGTGCGTGTGCCACCCCATTTAAGGCGCAAAGTGTACATTCCTAACAAACACGCTTGAGCCAAATTCAGGCTCCAATTGGCGCCAAAAGTGGGCAAACAAGCGCAGTGATTCACGTACTCAAGATCTTCGGCCGCTAAGCCCCAGTCCTCAGGGCCGAAAACTAAATGCACGACATAAGGTTCCTCAGAGGAAACTTGAAATTGGGGAGCATGAGTTGCCACATCCGTCAGAACTTCTTCAATATCGCGAACCTGGCGGCCTTTGCCATCACGAGCCGTAAACGCAATCTTAATGCTTTCTGGTTCCTTCGCCATGAAGTCTTCCCAGCTGGCATAAGTGGTGCGGTTTTGTAAGCCGTGTTGGCCGGTGGCCGCTGTTTGCTGAGCCTCGTAGGTGATTTCACAAGCAGGATTAATCAGAATTAGTTTTTCAACACCCATATTGGACATCGCACGCGAAGTCGCGCCGATATTTCGTTCATAGATCGTGCGCACTAAGACAATGCGCACTTCAAAGGGACGTTTTGGGGTCATTTACAGTTGTCCTGATAACAGAAGTCCGTCGCGAATCACGGCTTCGGTGTTTTTATCCTTTTTTGAAAGTGCATTCAGTTTTTCTTCCAATTTCGGAATCAGGCTTGAATTCGCAGCACGGGCTTTCAAAAGTTCTAAAGCTTCTAATGACAGAAGCCAGTCTTCCGGGAAAGCAGTATTGTGCGTATTTAAAACTTTTTCCAAGGATTGATGCAGTTCTTCGCCTGAAGTTCGACCTTCGCGCAACTGACGAATCATGCCGTAATCTTTATGGCGAAGCAGCTCCTGCTCGGAATATTTCGGTGTGGGCACGCGTTTAGCGACAAAGTCCGTTGTTTCGCCGTAAGCGATGCGATCTGCGGGGCCACCAAAAACAGAAACAATTTCAGATCCCAAGGCCATGTCGAAAGTTCCCCATTCTGGCGCGAATAAAACGCGATCTTGGAAGGTGGCTTTGGCATCGGTTAAGGTCAGGATTAAAGTCTTTCCATTTTGAGTGACTCGATTTTGAACTTTGCCCGCGACAACCACGCCGGAGGTGTATTCCAGGCGCACGGTTTTGCCGTTTTCGGCTCCCAGTTCTTTCCACTGACTGTCGGTAAGTTTTGCCGGAGATGTTTGGGGGAATTGTTTAAAGAATCCCACCGGAGTTCCAAAACCATGAGCGTGATAGTCTTTGCCATGCCCGGAAAGCTCTTTATCCGCAAAACACAATTGCGAAGGACCATTAAGGCGCAAGTAAGCGATTTTCTGGTCTGCTGTGGTGATGGCTTCAATAATTTGGCCAGAGATTTGTAAACCGGAATCAAGCTCTGCCGAATTGACGGATTGAGCTTGAATGGCTTTGTTAATACCGGCAAGACCCCCGATACGGTAAGCCATTTTTGAAGCCATTTCCTCTAGGACACGCGACAAAGTTTTAAAATCAGGCGTCACAAAGAGTTGCGGTTGAGGCTCGGTGATATCGTAAGTGGTCGCAATGCAATCCACGGTTAAAGGGATTTTCTTAACGTGTGAACCTAGGCACCATTTCGCTTCGCCGACGCTTGAAAGCAAGCCCGCACCGAAAAGTTTTGGATTATCCAAAGTCCCAATAAGCCCGTATTCTGCCGTCCACCAATTCATGCGTGAAAGCTCGGTCGCTTCCGAAACATGGGAGATATTTTTGGTGACGCGGTCTAAGTTTTCTTCGGCGGCTTTGATTTCCGCCACTGTCGAAGTGGGATTTTCCTTAATATCCGAAAGCTCGCGAATCGCTTCGTACAGATCTAAATCTTCTTTGCTGATGATCGCCTTTTTGGCGATTTGCGCGTATTCCTGCAAGTACTTCGAAAATTCGGGATGAATTAAAATCGGTGCATGTCCTGCGGCTTCGTGAACAATATCAGGGGCCGGGGTGTAAAGAAGATGATCCAAGGTGCGCATGTCTGAAGCGACGGGCAATACGCCTAAGGATTGCAATTCCATAAAGGCGGCCGGTGGAATAAATCCACTGACCGGCATCGCCCGCCAGCCGAATTTTTTTAATTTTTCGCTGATATGATTAATGTGCGGAATTTCTTCGACGTTAATGCCGGTTTTTTCTAAACCTTCGACGTAGCATTCATGCGCGTGTTTAGAAAGATAAGCCTTTAATTGGCGTAAGATATAGCGCCACACGGCTTGATCTACAGGAGTGTACTTTTCGTAGTGTTGTTCTACGACATATTTACGCAAATGCTGGGGAAGAAACTCCGTCTCCATAGTCATCACACCTTAAAGTGAAGGGTCGTCTTTAGACAAATAATTTTGCACGTAATCCGCGACGGCTTTTTCCAAAGGCCATTTTGAAGGACTCATGCCTGCGGCTTTCCATTTATCCGTTTTTGCCTCGGTGAAGTATTGATATTGACCGCGGATATTTTCAGGCATTTCAAGCCAGTTGATCTTCATGTCTTTTTTCATCGCTGTGAAAACAGCACTGGCTAAATCCAACCAAGAGCGAGGTTTACCAAACCCCATATTGTAAATTCCGTTGGCGGGTTTTTTTTCCATCAATTCCATCATCCAACCGGTGACGTCTTTGACATAAACGAAATCGCGCATAAATTCGCCGTCTTTGTATTCTGGATTTGCGGATTTAAATAATCCCAAAGCGCCATTGTCTTTGATTTGGTTGTAGGCTTTGAAGGCAACGCTCGACATAGACTCTTTGTGGTACTCATTGGGACCAAAGACATTGAAAAATTTTAAACCGTACCAATGCGGAGGCGTGGTGGTTTGTTTGACGGCCCAGCGATCGAAAAGAACTTTGGATTCGCCGTAAAGATTGAGTGGACGCAATTTTTCTGAATCGGTGGTGTCGTCAAAGCCTAGCTCGCCCGCTCCGTAAGTGGCGGCACTGGAAGCATAGATCATCGATTTTTTAAACTTCGCGCACCATTCAAAAATACGTTGGGTGTAGTAAGTGTTATTTTCCCAAAGAAACTCTTTATTGGTTTCGGTGGTGGAAGAACAGGCCCCCATATGGATGATCCAAGTAACTTTGAGCTGTGCTTCCGGGGTGTCCAGAAAAGACCAAAGTTCATCTTTGCCTAAAAACTTAGTGATCTGGCGCTTTTTAAGAAGGTTGCGTTCATGAAGGCCCACAGAGTCCACAGCGACGATGTCAGTAAGTCCTTTTTGGTTTAATTCCCACACCATCACACTGCCGATAAAGCCATTGGCGCCTGTAACTATAATCATCGGATTCTCCTAAAGAAAAACACCCTATTATAGACCCGGTTTTGGCACAAGGAAACGACCTGTTTTTCGGTCGGCTGACTGCGACAAGGGGCTTGGCAATCCAGAAAAAAATACTTAAAACAAGGCCCTAGCTGAAACCAGTTCGATCTGGGGCGGCATAGGCGTTGCTTTAGCACAGTCCGATTGGGAGGCGATGAGTGCTTATTACTTCACCGCGATTTTTCAGAATCTCATTGTTAGTGCTGACCCTGGGGGTGGTTCTAACAGCTTGGCGGGTTGAGGAGGAGAAATCCAGACTTAAAACCGTGGAGGAGTATTGGGCCGAAACGGGCCTAAGTTCATCGTCTTTGATGGACCTGATTGATGGTCAAGTTTGTGCGACTTCCGAGCGCTATTTCTTAGCCTGCGTGAATGCAATTACCAACGTGGCAGGTCGCTTTGATCTGGGCTTAAATGCCGAAGGCAAGCTTGTTCCTTTAAGCCAATCCCTTTCAAAATCAAAAAATTCTGAAAAAGCGCAACTCGAGCCGTGGAAAAAGCTTTTCCGCGGAGACCTAAACAAAGCGCAAAGCATTTCCTTTGAAAGTTCGTGGAAAGAACTAGAAGCCAACTATTTTTCGCCTGAACAAAAAGCGATGATGGTGGGCCTGGGTTTGAACGGATTTATTTCTGTTTTCCGTGATCCGCACACCTATTTCATGCCGGTATCGCAATTCAAAGAGGTGGTATCGAAGGCGGACAATCGTTCGACATCCCTGGGTATGAGCTTAGCTTTGTCTGGTGACGAGCATGTTGTACGCAAAGTGATCGAGGGCAGTCCGGCGAAGCGTTCGGGTGTGCTTAAAGGTGATGTTTTGATTTCGATCAATGGCGAGTCGGTCAAAGATATGACCCAAGCGCGCGTGTATGAACTTTTGCGCGGGGAGATCGGGGATCGCACGACGATCTTTATTCGTCGTGGGGACACAGAAAAGAAGTTTCGTTTATTGCGACGTGAAATCACCGTGGCGACAGTTTCAACTCGCATCATTGATGGGATTAAACCTATTGCGGTGATTGGCGTAAATAAATTTGCAAAAGGCGCCTGCCTGAAAGTGAAAGAATCTTTGGGTATTGCACAAAGAGCCGGCGTCCGTGGATTGTTATTGGATTTGCGTGACAATCCTGGTGGCCAAATGGAAGAAGCGGCTTGCGTGACAAGTCTTTTTGTTGGTGCTGAAAAACGGATCTTTGAAATCCGTTACCTAGAGTCCGGCAAAAAAGCGGAGGCCTATTACGGTGGTGAAGAAAAAGTCACCGATTTGCCTTTAGCGGTTTTGGTGAACGCTTCTTCAGCCAGTGCGGCGGAAATCGTGGCGGGATCTTTAAGAGATTTCGGTCGGGGTGTCCTTGTGGGTGAAAGAACTTTTGGCAAAGGTTCTTTCCAAGAGGGCGAATACTGGTCACAGAATAAAAATATCGCCCTTTTTGAAACCAAAGGTTTCTATTACCTGCCATCAGGAAGATCACCACAAATGAAGGGTTTAGAGCCTGACGTGGCGGTTAACTTTGATCGCATCGATGTGGTTCGCGAGTCAGATCAGTTTGTGAATCCATTAAAAGCCCCGGAACGTAAAGTTCAAAACGTGGCTAAGATGTATGAAGAATCAAAGTGTTTACAGATTGAAGACGGGGTGCCAGTGGACGACGCCCAGCTTTCACGCGCAAGAGAAATTTTATTTTGTACGAATAATGTGGCAAGAGCAGGTTTATGATCACGACGTCCTTATTTAAGCATAAGTTCATCCCCGCTAAGAAAAAGTCAGACAATCTGATGATTGTTTTGCATGGTCGCGGGGACAGCATTAAGCCGTTTTCTTCGTTTAACGAAGAGCTGAACATTCCCGAGATGAATTATCTTTTACTGAATGCTCCACGTAAATTTATGGATGGTTATACTTGGTATGGGGAACCTCCCTATCAAGGCAATGGCGTGCTTAAAATTCGCGAAAAGCTGTTTGATCTTTTAAATGATCTTGAAAATCAAGGTTGGGATTCTAAAAAGATTTTCTTTTTCGGTTTTTCCCAAGGCTGCCTGATCAGTGCGGATGTGGGTTTAAATTATCCAAAAAAACTAGCGGGTGTGGTGGGTATCAGTGGATATTTTAATTTCTATCCACGCTGGCGCACCAATCTGTCTCAAGAGGCGATGAAAACGCCGTGGATGTTCACTCATGGCCATCAAGATGATGTTTTGCCATTAGAAGAAACCAAGTACGGCGTTGAAAAGTTAAAAGACGCAGGCCTTAAAGTATCTTGGGTTGAAATGGAAAAAGAGCACACGCTAGAAGAAGAAGAGTACCCGATCATCCGGAAGTGGGTGCGTGAGCAACTTAAAGGGCTTAGCTAAGGGCGGGCTCAGTAGAAATAAAAAAGGAGGCTTTGGCCTCCTTTTTTCGTTTTAGATAGACTCTTTATTTTCTTCCACCAGGCTTAACAGCTTCGCGTACAGATCCATCTTCACTGCGGGAGTGCTGTTGATCTCGCGATAATAACGACTGGTAAGGGCTTCGGGCATTCCCGCATTATCAAAGACCAAGCGATCGATGATTTTTTGGATTTGCTCCATGGGGAGACCTTTTTTCTTAGCCGAAATCAGCTCATCCACCATTTCAATCAAGGCATTGCCGGTGATACGTTTGGTGGTATTGAGTTTTTCCGATCTTTCTGCAAGGCCTTTAATGATAGTGTCGGGCTTTTGCTTTCCGGCAGCGGCTTTGACCATTTGTTTGTAAAGGTTTTGGAAGTTTTCAATGTGACGACGTTGTTTTTCACCCATGCGCGCGTCACGAGCTTTCGCAAAACCAGAGAGAATGGTTTTAAAGAAAACACTTTCTTCCATTTTGCGATCTTCAAAAGCCGCCGTGCCCGTCGCTAAAAAGCGTGGTAGGTCTTTCATAATATTGCGCATATTATAAAGGGCGGCGTGATTCACACCATCGGCGACTTTTTCAACTGATCCGCTGATTTTTGCGCGTTCAAAGAAAGAAAACTCTTTATCGAATTTATGGAAAAGATCACCGCTTGCCAAAATATTCTCGCGTTGGGCTTCGTTAAAGCCCATACGGTAAAGCAAGCGTTCAGAGCGTTTTTGCGTGAACTTTTTGTCGAAAGCGATCACCGCCGGATGTTGGGCAAAGGAGCGCAATGATTTTTTCTTTTTAGTTTTAAGGTAATCCACCATTTGCGCAAAAACTTGCACGATCAAGCGGGCTTTCGCGCGCTGTTCATTTAAATTGGTAGAAAATCTTTCGACGTCATCATAACGATATTTATCATGACGAATGCCGAATTGACGAACGCTGCCGTAATCAATAATACCCGCGTCCGCTAAAACGTTATCTCCATCCCAGTCTAACCAGGCAAAGATATAATCGATATCCAATTTTGCAGTGAAATCTGCAAACGAATCGCTGATATAATGAAGCATTTCATCGTAACGAGCTGTTGTCTTGGTCGTGATATCCCAGACTCTGTTATCGACCTGGCGATCAATAAGATAGTCGGTGGCCCCTTTTAACAGATCATAACGTTCTTGCTTTAAATATAAAAATAAATGCGCCGGGCGAATCAGGTTTTTAGCGGCGCGAACGCCGATGCCGTAACCTTTTCCCAAATCAATAATACAAAGAACTCGTTCGGTGTTGATGCCTTGCAAGTGCATGATCTCGGCTAAGATTGAAGCGCCGAAAAGCTCGTCAATTTCTGCTAGGCCACATCCATAACCGAATTCTGTGCCTCCGGTTTTTAGGGGACGGGCCGCAGCCACGGCACCCGGGGCAAGACAAGTTACGCCTGTGCCACGACTGGAAACATCCCAGGTTGTTCCGCGATAATAAGCGGTTCCATTCCAAATACCGCGGCCATCGCCGGAAGTCTTACCTTGTTTATTAGCGTGTTGCAGTTGCAGATAGCGAGTCGCCATATAGCGATGAGGACGAATTGTTTTGGGATCAATGCGACGTTGAGAAATCTCGTCGTATTCATTGATGATTTGGATAGAAAAAGTTTCGATTAATTTTTTTTCTAATTCCTCAGTCATTTGATGAGGATGATCTGCGGGGATCAGTCCCATTTCTTTAGCCAAGATGAAATTGAAATAGGCGACTTTGCCTGTTTCAAGGGCTCGGACCCTGTAGGAGACGTAGCCTTCTTTGACCGCATCCATCCAAGGATGTACGCCATTAAGTTGATCAAAAGATGAATAGAAGTTTGCCAGTTCTCTGAGCTTTCGAGCGCCGCTATGTTTCATCGTCATGTTGATCCACACTCCTTGTAGAAAAATGAGACAGTCTTCATATCGGGCGGACTGGTCCTACACTTTAATATTAAGCCCTAAAAAAGTTATGCCGAATACTAGACTGGTACTTGGTCTGATCTAGAAAGGGATATTTCATGACAACATTCGGCTCACTCTTGATGACACTTCTTGCGACGACATCTTTTGCTTTCAAAAGTGAAGCTCCGGGAAAACTTCTACGTCCCAATTTCAAAGAAGCGCCCGAATGTTCAAGTCGGCCCGAGTTTTTATCTGAAGTGCGCACGGATTTTTCAAGTTCGCTCACGCACTTGCCACAGACTTTATTAGTGGCCCGAGATGTTGAGTACTACGTTGAAGGCAAACGCGGTGAAGACGCCGTGAAGCTTCATGGTTATCAGTCTTTCGTAAAGAAGAATGCCCAAGTGGTGTGTGGGAAGCCGACCCCGATGGGGGAGCGCTTTTCTTTAGTGGCGCCCACGTTGATCGATAACAATCAGAAGCCTAAAGTCGGTCAAAGTCTGTGGCAGTTTCAAATCATGACCGAAGGAAACAAAGTTTCTTTTTGGAATTTGAAGAGCTCTTCTTTCGGGGCAGAGCCTAATCTTGAAAACCTTTTGAAGGCGTCAGGAGCGACTTATAAGGTTTATCAGCGCTCTCATGATGAATTTGAACTTTTAGTGACCAAAAAAGAAGGCGAGATCACCCAGTATCTTTCGATCCGCTATGATTCTATTGGCAACGCCAAAGCTCATAACTAGTTTTTAGCTATTTAACTAAAACGGTGGCAAAGCCGCCATAAGGCGTTCGTAGGTTTGTGACCTGACCCTGGTAAAGACGCGCAATAATCAGCTGTAAGCGTCCTTGGTAAGCATAGCAGCGCAAATCATACTTAAAGGCCTGCGGGCCTTCTGGCGTCGTGTAAGTGATTTCTGGCGCTGGGACGTATTCTTGGGCAATCATGTCTTGGCCCATCATCTCTTCAAAGGTGCGACGACTGATCGAAGCCCCGCGATAAGACTGCTTAGAGCCAAAGGCGTTCTTGGGTTTAAAAAAAAGTTTTTTGCGGTTGGCCCAAATCTCGGGGCCCTTGTCCGGACAAATATCGTAAGCTAGCGGCACTGTTTGGCGCAGCAAAGCTAAATCCTCCCCTTGCAAACCGTGAGATTCTAAAAACCCGGGCTGACCCCAGTCGATCATCCGTTGCTTGTCCGCGAGTAAGAAATATTCAAACGGGTTCGGCGAAAAACACACATCGCGATTTAAGAATTTTTCGCGTAAAAGCTTGTCGCGCTCTTCGTCCAAGAAGAAATCTGTGTGGCGGTTGTAGATAAATTCAGGATCAAAATTTTCAAAAACCTCACGAAAATCTTCGATATGACAATTCCAACCGAAAGATTTGAACAGCTCTTGATACACAAGGAACTCGATATACAAACGTTGCTCTGAAGGATTTTCATCGATGATCGCGATCTTGAGGTCGTCGCGCACGGTTTTTCCTTGCAGCTTCATTTCTTCACGAATGCTGGCGCCAATTTCAGCTAAGCTAAAATCCGGGACCGGCAAAGGATGATTTTTTGAAGCATACATCTGATGCCCTAAAACCAAGAAAGCCGCATTGGTATTGATTTCGATCAGTTTTAAATTCTGATTTTCATCGACGTGAAAATCATAGCTCATCATGATCGATTTATTTCCAGGATCTTTAATGCCGCGAGCGTTGAGCTGATCTTGATAGTGTGCGATGTAGGAAGGTTTTTCGCGCAATGCAAATATCAACTCGATAGAGCGTTGTGCTTGTTCTACCACTTTTGCCGGTAAATCCACGGCAAAATGGGAAATCAAATTATCCGAAACAAGATCTTCCATGGGCCGCGATTCCAAGCCTGGAAAAGAAGTCTTTAACTGCTGAATAAACGCGGCTTTGGGTGTCATTACTTTAATGGGGTGATGTGCATATCACCTTTTTTCCAACCGGCTTGGCATAATTCGCCTGTTTGGCACCCTTGCAGCACACGCAAGATTTCTTTAGCGTCGCGTCCGACAGAAGTGTTGTGAATTCCCATGTATTGAATTTTTTGGTCTGGATCGATGATGAAAGTGGCGCGCGTCGCGATGCCGCGGTCTTCAATCAAAACACCGTAATCGCGAGCAATGCGTTTTGTAAGATCCGCTAAAAGAGGGTAGCCCAAGTTTCCAAGATCATCGCGCAACCAACGTTTGTGCGAATGAACAGAGTCCACGCTGCAGCCCATAACAACGGCGCCAGCTTTTTCAAACTCTGGCAGGTGTTCGCGGAATTGCGTCAATTCCGTGGGGCAAACGAAGGTAAAATCCAAAGGATAGAAAAACAACACAACCCATTCGCCTTTATAATCATTTAAGGAGATTTCTTTAACCTCTCCCGAATCAAAGACGGCCTGAGAGGTAAAGTTAGGCGCGATGTGATTAATCATTGGCATAGACACTGTCTCCTTGCATCTGCTAAATAATGGCTCTGGAAGGCATCGAAACTCAAGGAGAAACTGTGAAAATCATCTCTTGGAACGTGAATGGAATTCGCGCTACTTACAAAAAAGGATTGATGGATTTTGTTCGGTCGGAAAAACCAGATATTTTCTGCGTTCAAGAAACCAAGGCTCACATTGATCAGGTCGAGGAGGAGGCCAAGAAGTTGGGCTGGAATCACTCTTACTGGTCTTCAGCGGTTAAAAAGGGTTATTCAGGTGTGGCCACGTTCACCAATGACGAGCCCAAACATGTTCAGTTTCACTTTAATGATATTCCTGAGTATGAATCTGAAGGCCGTATTGTAATGACGGATCATGGGCCCTTTGATTTGTATAATATTTATTTTCCTAATGGGGGCTCAGGAATTGAGCGCCATAACTTCAAGCAAAAATTTTTAAAAGATCTGAATCATCACTTGAAAGAAAAGCTGGCGACCGGTCGTCAAGTTGTGGTGGTGGGGGATTACAACGTGGCTCATGAGGCCATTGACGTTCATGACCCGATTCGTCTTTCCAAAGAAAGCGGCTTTTTACCTGAAGAGCGCGCGTGGTTTGATGATTTCTTGGATTTGGGTTTTATCGACACCTTCCGTTATTTGAAATCTTCAGAGGCGAAGCGTTATTCATGGTGGGATATGCGCACATTTGCCCGCGTTTCTAATAAGGGTTGGAGAATTGATTACATTTGTATTTCAAAAGGGCTTGAGAAAAATCTGGTCTCCGCAGATATTCTGGACCAAGTTCAAGGCTCGGATCACTGCCCGGTGGTAGCGAATTTTGAGTTTTAGAAAGGACCGCCCATGGTCATGATTCCTTTTCCCATGGTGATTGCCGAATTTTTGATTTTCTTTTTCGCCGTGAAACAATGGGGCTTTTTAAATACGCTCGGACTTTATTTGTTGCCATGCTTATTGGGTTTCGTGATCGTTTCTGTGGTGGGCCGTTTGGCGATGTACAACCTGCAAAATTCTATGCGCGGTGGGCAGCTTCCGGGGAATCAATTGCTCAGTTCGGGCGCGGTGTTTATATCCGGGATTCTTTTTTTAGTGCCGTCTTTTTTTGCGCGGGTTTTAGCCGTGATTTTATTTTTGCCCGGTCTTCGTCATTTGGCGATTTGGAAATTTAAATCTTTCTTGGCCAAAAAGATGGCGCAAGGTTCTGGCGGATTCCAATTTGGTGGACCTTTTGGTTTTGGCGGTGGCACCGGGGGCTTTAGGACTTATCAGTATCGCACCCGCAATCATGGGTTTGACGAACCTTCCGCGGGTGAACGCGAGGTGCGTGAAGCCAATGTTTTAGATGTCACCCCAATCAAAGTGACTCATGAAGAGAAAAAAAACGAAACGCCAGAATAAACCTTGGTCCAGTTCAAGGGGCCTGGACCAAAGTTTTAGATATTAATACTTCCTCGTATTCGACCGACAAGTGAGATCAGGAGACTTCAATGAATCTACTCATCTTATGCTTTGTCGGCGTCGTGCTTTTTGGTTTAGTGGCGATGGCTATTAATATTTATAATGGTTTAATTTCGCTTCGTAATCAGCTTGAAAGAGCCTGGTCAAATATAGATGTCGTGCTAAAGCAGCGTTTTGACGAAATCCCACAACTTATCCAAGTGATCGAACAGTACGTTGGGTACGAATCAGATCTTCTTAAAAACTTGGCGCAAGCGCGCAGTCACTATGGATCTGCCCGCAATGTTTCAGAAAAAATCGAAGCTTCCCGCGAGATGAGCTTTGCTCTTCAAGGTGTTATCGCCATTGGTGAGGCTTACCCTGATTTAAAATCAAATCAAAACTTCGTCCAATTACAGTCCCGCGTGTCCGCTTTAGAGAATATGATCTCGGATCGTCGCGAAACTTATAATGAGGCGGTTGCCAATTTCAACACGCGTATTGATCAATTTCCAGATGTATTTGCGGCAAGAATTTTAAACTATCAACGCCAAGATATGTTCCAGGCTACTGAACTTGAAAGACAAGCTCCAAGCTTAAAAATGAACTTACCAAATTTAAAAAAGGGCGCCTAGATAAATGGCTTCTGGCTTTGAGGTGATCGCAGGACTTATATTTGCCGGCGGCGGGCTGGTGTTTCACTCGGTGCGTGCGCATCGACGTCTACGCACATTTTCCGATACGCCTCGTTCGAAAGCGGAATCTGCACCTCAAGGTTTTGTAGAACTTGAAGGTTTTGCGTGGCCAGCCAACGAAACTTTTCGCAATGGTGAAGATCAAGAGGCCGTTTATTACAGTCTGCTTTTACAGCGCGAAGAAACCCAAGGTTCGGGAAAGAATCGACGCAAAACCTGGAAGACCATCTACACCTATGTTCACAATGAAATGTTTTACTTAGTCGACCCCACGGGACTTGTAGCTTTGGATTTGAACAATGCTGAAATAAATTTAGAATCCGCGCGCACCCGTCACTGGAAGTCCCTGAATGAAAAAGAGCAAATGAAAGTGGCGGCGATTATTCCCAAGGATGTACCGGGATTTCCACCTACCAAAGGTTTTTTTGGATTGTTTTCGTCGAAATATCGCATCGTTGAAAATGAAATCTTAGTGGGATGTCCGTTATTTGCTCAAGGTGATTTTCGTGGATTTGAAGGCGAAAGTTATTCTGTAAAACTTCAAGGTTTGACGGGCTTCAGTGAAAAAGTATTTGATAAAATGTCACGCCAACCAAAAAATCGAAACGGTTTGTTGGACTCTAACCGTGACGGAAAAGTATCGGCCGAAGAGCTGCGCCGAGGCTCGGTTATAACGGCGGGGATTGCGCGAAAAAAAGCCGGTGGTGATTTTTCCGTCGAAGTGGATTATCAAGTCCACGGAAATTTAGGAAGTATCCCTGAAAGAAAGCTTTTTTTGGCGGATACGTCGGAAGAACATATATCCTTACGTCTGAGACGATGGTTGTGGCCCAAGTTTGGCGCTGGGGCCGCGATGGTGGCGTTGGGTGTGGTTCTGATGGTAAATCCTTCTCTAAAATTTATGACCAAAAGGCAAAATGTTCGTCAGCCTGCGCACCAGGCTCCCTCGACAGCCGTATTAAAGCATGAAATGTGTGTGCGGGGGGACTTAGCGGCTTGTCAGTTCCTGGTGGATTATCAGCACCAATTTCGAATTCCGCCGGCCAACGTTGTTTATTACCAACGAAAATTATCTGGTAAAAAATAGAACACCAGATTCATAATACGGGAATGCCTACACGTTCACCTTTTCATGATTTTGATTTAATTAAAACCTATTTTCGCGAAATCCTTGCGGCAGAGGATGTGGCATTAGATATGAAATACGCCACGACCGACAACTTTATGAATCAAGACGTCTATGCGGGCTTTAGTCGCTGTTTTTTAGCTCCACTGGCTTTTGAGATGTTTTCTAAAGCACGTGCGGAACTTCGTGCAAAGCATCCGGACTTACAGTTTTTAATCTGGGACACCTTACGCCCCCGCAGCGTGCAAGCGCAGTTCTATTCGCATCTTGAAGGCACACCTTTTCAAAATTATGTAGCAGCCCCGCAGCCCGGTTCTTTGCATAATTTCGGCATGGCCATGGATTTGACGTTGCAATATAAAGGCGGCCCGCAATTAGATATGGGCACGGGCTTTGATGATTTCCGTGATCTGGCGCAGCCTAAATTAGAACAAAAGTTTTTTGCGAGCGGAGAGCTGACAGAAGAGCAGCTTAAAAATCGTCTATTGTTGCGAACCTTGATGGAAAACCACGGCTTTAAGGTCTTAGACCACGAGTGGTGGCATTTTAATGCCCTCCCCAAAGACAAAGTCCACGGGCATTTTGTGATATTAGAATAACGAGCGACCTCTACGGCGGCCCATCTAGAACCTTTTAGTACATTTCCTAGGTACGAAAACCAGGGGTTTTAATCAATGCGATGACAGTTGAAATCCGTAATCCAGAATGCTCCGTTTCTGAAGGCATCAACTGGAAACGCAGGGTTATCTTTACTTACAGAAAAATCCATTGCAAAAATATTATTCCATACGTGCATCACGCCTGCGTTATCTACTTCAATTTCCGTCGCGCTTTCGATCATTTCAATGGGAGCACCGTGTGCCAAAGAAGTGATTACTATCTTTCCATGTCCATCTTCTTGAAAAATTTGAGCTAAGGCATCATTTCCAAAAATATCTCCACCATGGCATTCAGCAACTTGGGATGCGAAAGAAATTGAGGGGGCGAAGAGGTCGTCTTCAACGAAGACGTTTGGCGTGCTGATGGCGATTATCTTGTAGGGACATCCTAGATAGTCTGTATATTTATCGGCCACCTTTTTATCAATCACGGTCTCAGAATATTTGGCCTCAACGCAAAGCCAAGGTTTTTTATCTCGTACAATAAGGAAGTCTATTTCCTGCTTTTCCTTATTGCGCAGATAGAAAAGCTCAAACGCCCCTTCACCCGTGTCAGTCCAGAAATTACAAGCCTTCAGCAAATGACTGGCTACCATATTTTCAAATTTAATACCTGGAGAGTCTATTTCCGTCCAATCGTAAAGATAGATTTTGCCTTCTTTTTTTAGCGAACGGGGAATAGATTTCGTCCAAGGTTTTAATTCAAAAAAATAAAATAACTCATTCAGATATTTCAACCAACGTGAAACGGTGTCATGCGAAACCTCTAAATCTTCGCGCAGGCTTTGAATGCTTAAAGGACTGCCGATTTTATCAGGCAAAAGACTTACCAGCATCTCAACTTGGCTCAATTCAGGGATACGGCTTAGATCGCGAAGGTCTTCGCGAATGATTTTTTCCGTCCACCCGGATCTCCATAGACGATGAATCTTTTCAGAATTAGCGAAATAAGGTTCTGGAAATCCACTGAACTTAAAAAGTCTTTCCAAAATTTTTTGGTTATGAGGCTTGCTGTCTTTTTTGAATATGGCTTTTAACCACGCATCCGGATTTAATGCCATAGCTTGCGAAAGGAACTTTCATCCCAGTTTTTATATATAAAAGCGTCCGTATCTGCGGCGTAGCTTTTGGATAAAGTCGTTTTGCCGACTTGGCGAGGTCCTGAAATAAAGGCCATTTTATGGCGTTTAAGAGCTAATGAAGCGATTTCGTTATAGAGATAGCGCTTTTTTTCCATTCACGACCTCCCTGACTATTTTCAGGGAAGGCGCGAATTTGGTCGGATTGAGAGCTAATGACTCGCAGAAGAAATCACGCGGTCTGTCATCGGTGTTGAAACCACCGGACCGAAATACTTACGGAACATGCTTTGTCCTAGGTGCGCAGATTTCACTGTCCAGAATTTTTTATTCACGGTGATCGCGGCCACGGCGATTTTGCGTTCACCATCCAGCGCGTAACCCACAAACCAATCCACACGGCCACGTGGATTATCACCCGTTAAGTGACCTGTTTTTCCACCCATTTCGATTTCACGGAATTTGCGATCTTTTAAAATCGGACGGAAGGAGCGGCGAGATGTTCCGGCCGTGACAGTTTGTTCCATCAATTCGCGCACTTTTGCTGCGGACTCTTTGGTCATGATCGGACCTTTATTCATCGTGCTGCCTTCATACAAAGAATTGCCCGAAGAAGCTTGGGCTTTGCGTACGAAATATGGAATCACAACTTCACCGTCATTGGCGACTGCGGCCGCAATCATCGCGCCTTGAACCGGGCTCATGCGATTGGATTTATTAAAACCAGAAGCCGCTTCGGCAAGTTCAAAACCTTTTTCCGGTGGGATGTAGGCGACTCCCATATCCACAGGGAAGTCTGAAGGAATGTCTTGATTGAACATAAAGCGATTGGCGTATTCGTTTAAGTCCTCGGGATGTAAGTTTTCAATGCTTAAGCGACCAAATGCCGTGTTGATAGAACGAGCAAAAGCATCACGCAATGAAATCACATTCGTCCAACGAGTCACGCGATCTGAAAGCACGTTTTTTTTGTAAAGCGTGTAAGCGCCACCGTTGTAACGGATTTTATGTTCAGGAAGAACGCCGGCTTTATCAACCGCCGCCGTCGCAGTCACAACTTTAAAAACTGAAGCGGCGGGGAAAGTCGCTTGCAGATTTAGGTTCGGTGCTTGCGGGTCATCACGTTGAAAGCTTGCCATCGTCAAAACTTCACCAGTCATCGCGTCGATCATAAAGATCGCACCGTAATCAGGTTTGTAAGACTTCAGTAAGCGATCTGCTTCTTTTTGCAGATTCGGATCAATCGTGTATGTCATGGTGACAGCTTGATTGTCCCCATTCCATGGGATCTCTACCTTTTCAGGAAATTGATTATTGCGAACGTGTTCGCCAATCGCTTTTGAAAATTGAGAACGAAGTTCAAGTTGATTTAAAATTTTTCGGTGCGCTTGAGATTCTTCGGTTTCAAATGCCGAAACACCCAAAAGAGAATAGAGGCCTAAAAGGCACACGCCTGAAAATGCGAATAGTTTTAATAGCTTATGATTATTTCTGGGATGCATCTTTTCATGGTAGCACCAAAAAATAACCACTTTCAAGGCCAATCTCGAACTAAGACAGAACTAATATGCCGGAAAGCTTCTTCTAGAGCCCATTTCAAGGCTATTCGTGCGTGACTCCTCGAGGGACTTAGACTAAAGACTGGAATACATGAAGACCAAAGAACGTATTCTAATGACCTCTGTCGATTTGTTTAACCGAAGTGGGGTCGTCGCCGTCACGACCAATCACATTGCGAAGGCCATGAATATCAGCCCGGGCAATCTGTATTTTCACTATGACAACAAAGAAGAAATTTTAGAAGAGTTGTTCCGTCGTATGGCGAAAGAAACCTACGATGTTTGGCGCCCTCGTCGCACCAAAAAATACACCCCATTGGGCTTCATCAACGAAAACTTCGAACTTTATTGGAAGTATCGTTTCTTTCATCGCGAAATGTATGCGCTTCGCCGTAAAGATCCACAGCTTGCAAAAATGTGGCGTGACCATATTCAAAAAATGATGAAGTTAATGGTCATTCTTTACCGTCACTGGGTGAAGGACGGCAAAATGGCAAAGATCGCCGAAGTTTCAGAAATGCAGTATATTGCCGAGTCTTTGCTGGCGATGTCGACAACGTTCTTGCAGTTCTTTGAATCTGCGGAAAAGACAGCCGGAAAACGCAGTATCGAGCGTGGTAAACGTCACGTGGCTCGTTTGCTTTTGCCTTACACGGCTGGCGAAACAAAAGACGAGTTTGAAAAATTTCTTAAGTCCTAGCCTAAAATGTCACCTCTAATAGCCCTAAAAGCTATCTGAGGTGGCAAGAACCTTGCTTTTACGGTTGCTCACAAACTGAAAGGTTCTTGCTTTGATGAAGTCTCTTGTGACCCTGATTTTCACTTTTTTAATCGCTGTTACTGCTTCGGCAGTGACCGCCCCAGATGCGGCTTCATGCTCTCAGTTGAAGCAAGAATTAAAGGCGATGCAAAAAGCCCAACAAGTGATGATGACAAGCCTCGTGAACAATCACGAAACATTTGCCACCGCTCTTGAAGAATATGCGGTAAAACCCGCAGCTAAGCCCATGCAAAAATCGGCAGAAGCTTTTCGTCATCGCGGTCTTCAAGGTAAAAAAATGGCCCATCAGTTAAACCAAGCGACCGCGGACTTGATTGCTCGCGTGTCGGCCTGTTTGTAATTCCGATATTTATCTTCTGACCACTTCTCGGGGGAGAGTGAATCAGAAAATCCCAGAGTTAGAGGCGACCGAATTAATAGTAGGTCGCCGAACTTTTTCCTCCGCTGAGATATCGTAATTATTTAAGGAGAATTTATGAAAAAGGTTTTGTTAGCCTCAGCATTGATGCTTTCAACCATCGTGGCAAAAGCCGATGTTAAGTTGCCAGGAACTTTCGTACCATCCTTGTGTTCAAAGCGTGCTGCAACATCGGCGGGTTCTGAGCTTTTAAACGTAGAGCAAGTCTGCCTAGGCACTCGCGTGCAGATGGAAGGCCAGTCCTTGGCGATCTATCTTAATGATGGTAGTGCTGAGGTTTATGATATCAGTGTGAAAGAACGTATCTTGCGCTTAGGTCCGAATACAGCCCCGTTTAAAGGAGAGAGCGTTGCTGAAGACGGCTCTTTAGTGAAAGGCCAAATCATCACGATCATGGGTATTCGCAAATCGGTTTCTATTAAGTTGCAGACGAATAGTAACTTAAAATTCCAAGGTGACTTGGAAGCTGTTTATGTCACTTTATAAGTTTTAATTCTGACGAGTGAAAAATCGTTCGTCGAATTCTTGAGGTCGCTTTTCGGGAGAACTGGAATCATGCTCTAAAGAAAGGCGGCCAAAATACAGCCGTTTTTCTTCTATCTTATAGATCCCGTATCTCATTTGCCCTTGCGGGGGAATTTGCAGTCCTACCCCTGGGCCAAAAATCTCGCAGAATTTTCCAGTTACATTTTCGGCTTTACCTACCTGCCAGGTGCTAATGCCACAAACTTGACGGTCATTATAGTCGTCGACGTAGTGGATATTATGCAGAGTGATGTTGATTTGACTGAATGCAAAATCAATTTTCCCACTTTTAGCTGCAAAGGCTCCTAAGCTTGTGAAGTCGAGCAATCTCTCCCCGCAAACCTTGTCCGCAAAATAGCTCTCTGTGAACGTCACAGACGTGCCTTTAAAGTCTTCGGTGCGAAGGGCTTGATTTAGGCAGGGCTGACGCCAAACGCCCTCTAGATGCGGATCTTGGGCCCATAAAAACTGACTCAAAAAGAGAATAATAAGCATGAAACTCACCTAACAGTTTCCTTTCGTGGGGCCAAGTTTTAGAATTTAACGCTACGTGTGATGGGCGGGTAAGAACGCGGCAGAAAGTAGGGTTTTGTGGACTTTTCGATAACTAAATGAGGACAGAGCTCAACGAAATGTCAGGATTTCCACTATCTTGCGTAGTTTTAAGGTTATGTAAGATTTTTTGCTTGCAAAAATTACATCAGTAGAACTTAATATGTCAGTTCCAAATTGGCACTTACGCTGGAGGGAACATGGGGGGCACGATGGCTATCTCTGAAAAACTCGTAACGGAATGCAGATCAAAGCTTTTGGCTTCGAAACAAGACATTCTGAACAGAGTAAAAGAAGCTCGTTCGAACTTGGATCAAAACGAGGAAAAGGGCGGCGATGAGGGTGATCAAACTGTACGCGTTCTGGCTGAACAAGAGTTCCTAAGCATGCACGAAAGACTTCGTTCGCAGCTCATGGAAATCGAAAGCGCCTTGGCTCGTATTGAAAATGGCTCTTTTGGCTTTTGCGAAGAGACCGAGGAAGAAATCGAACCAGAAAGACTGCGTGCGATTCCTTGGACGCGTTTAAGCATCGAAGGTGCTGAAATCCGCGAATCTATGAACAAACGCTACGCGCGCGGTTAGTTCATATTTAAATTGAAATATTCTCGAGGGGTAAAGGGATGTTGGTGAAATCGACATCCCTTTTTTTTAAGATTTTTAGGAGGTTTTATGAAATTACTAATTACGATGTTGGTCTTATTGGCGCCACTTTCTGTGTGGGCGACAAGTCCGGTTGTTGGCAAATGGAAAACCATTGATGATGAGACGGGTAAGCCTAAATCTATCGTGGAAATTACTCAAGTCGGGGATGAGTTCAAAGGCCACATCCTTGAGTTATTGAATCCCGAAAAACCAAATCCTGTCTGTGAAAAGTGCAAAGGGGATAAGAAAGACAAACCTATCGTCGGACTTGAAATCATGTGGAACATGAAAGAGACCGAAAAAGATTCAGAATGGTCTAAGGGCGAAATTCTAGATCCTAATAACGGAAAAACTTATAGCTGTCGTTTGCGTCTGAAAGATGATGGAAAAAAACTAGAGGTTCGCGGCTTTATTGGCTTTAGCCTTATCGGGCGCAGCCAAGTCTGGATCAAAGAGCCTTAATTCAAAAAAAGATGCTGGTTTAGGCCAGCATCTTTTTTCAGAAGTATTAAAAACCGACTCCCAGGAGCACATCTTAGATCAGGCTGTTAGGCCATATTGATTTCGAAAGGATCAAAGCGACGACTTGTTCCAGATACTTCTGATCAACGTGGTCAAATCGATTTAAAACCGGCGCATCGATATCTAAAACACCTAAAACTTTTCCGTCTTTGATCATTGGGATCACGATTTCAGATTTCGAAGCACTATCACACACAATATGCCCCGGAAATTGATCGACATCCGCCACAAGTTGCGTGGTTTGCGTTGCCGCCGCTGTTCCACAAACCCCTTTACCGAAGGCGATGCGTGTGCACGCCGGCAGGCCTTGAAAAGAACTTAATAACAATTCACCGTTATGATTGAGATAAAAACCCACCCAGTTAATTTGGGGCAAGTGCTGATTAAGAAGTGCGGAGATATTGGCAAGATTCACGAACCATTCGGGTTCAAGAACGCCAGTTACTTCTGACAGAAGTTCTTTATAGAATTTTTCTTTATTTGAATAATCGATAGCAATGCGTGTGCTTTCCATTGTACAGGGAATAGCACAAAATCTTAGAACTTGCGAATAAGTCCTACAACAATCCCACGGATTTCAACCTGTTCAGGTTCATACCACATGGATTTCATCGTTGAATTAGAAGGGCGAAGTTCCACAAGCTTCTGAGAAGAGCCACTGTCGGGCTTTGCGCGCACATAGATGCGTTTCACCGTGGCTTCGTTTTCCACAGTAGCCACAACGATATCCCCATTGCCGGCGGTGTTTTGTTTTTGAATAAGAATGATATCTTCATCAAAAATACCGTCTTCAATCATCGAATCACCTTGGACTTTGAGGGCAAAAGATTTTGCAGGATTGCGCACCATTGAAGGTGGGACATCGACAAACTCATCATGTTTAAGTGCTTCAATAGGGAGACCCGCAGCCACTTTCCCAAGAAGGGGAAGGGACAGGATCTCATCACGTGCCTGGAGGAGCTGTGAGCTTTGAGATCCTGTCTTCGTCGAGACTAATTTAGATTGGCGCTCCTGAAATGCCGAAGCAGAATGAAGCACCTGGATCGCTCGCTTTTGGCCCAAAGGATTTTCGATATAACCTTTGGCGGTCAATTGCTTCAAATAATTCTGAACAGAATTAAACGATGCCAGACCAAAGTGATCTTTAATTTCTTGATATGACGGAGAAACTCCTGAACTTAAGATGTGCTCCTCGATAAACTCGAGAACAGATTTTTCTTTAGGTGTCAGTGGTGGGAGGGGCGTTTTCTTTGTCATAACTTACATATGAACTTACAGTGTAAATTATATGTAAGTCAAGACGCTTTTTTAAATATTTTAAAAGGTCCAGATGCGCAACAGCAAATCCGCGCACCAAAGGCCTATCCTAACGGATAAAGCCCTCAATGCATTGGTTTAAAGCATTCGCAGAATAAGCGGAAAGCTGCATGCCCGCGGAATTCACCACGAACAAATCATCAGAACTCGCGATACGCTCAATCGCACAACCCACAGGAAGTTTATTTGCTCCCAACTCCATGCGTACTAAGCACATACGACTGCGAGCAGAACAACGCACCTCTTGAAAATGCACTTGTGAGGGATTGAGTTTATTCATAGCTACTAAAAGCTGATCTTGCTCTTCAGAAGAGATAAATGCGTGAGCCGGGCCCATAAATGCGAATGAAGAAATGAGAGCTGCGATTAGAAATTTCATTGAAGCCTCCTTGTTTTGAACGTCGCTTCTTAAGCAAGTTCTACCGAGGCCCTAAGGATAAGTAAAAGGCATAGAAAGAATTCGAATATTCACAAAAAGAATAACTCCGATCTCGTTGCCGACATCGGAGTCACTAAAGTTCTCATTAAAATTGAAAGGCTTAGCGGTTATTCCGCTTTCAAGCAGGCCTGTTTTTCGTCCTGGCAACCGGGCGTATACTGCACCGCTACAGGTTTAGCCTCAGACGCGATCTGGCGAATGCTGGCAGGGGGGCTGTTTTGAGCATGACTCACCGGAGTCATTGAGCAGTTTTGATAAAACAGTATCACGATGGGATTAATAACCAACATCGCTACAAAACTAAAACCACCTCTATTTACCATCGTATCCTCCGACCTTGAGTCTTAAAAATCACATAGTGACTTTACGGACGAAGGGCGGTTGGACTTTAGTCGATTTGTAACGATTCTCACCTTGGCGCATAAAATTCCTATTTTCTCATCTTGAGAGAATTCGCGCGGGAGTAGATAATAGAAGTAAATGGGGTCTATGAAAACACTATTAAATGTCCTGATGGTTTTGTCAGTTGCTTCGATTGCAAAGGCCGACTTTGTGAATCTTCAGCAAGACTGCATGAACGATCTAAAAAAATTCCCGGGAGCTTGGGACGACAAGCTCTTAAAGCAGGCCTGTGAAAAAGTGTCTGTCGACAGCCTTTGTGTCAGCGGAGAAGGTCGACCTATTTATCACTACAACAAAACTTCTTCTTTGCCCGGTGCTAAGAAGGTTCTGGTATTCAGTTTGATTCACGGAGATGAAACTCCGGCGGGTACCGTGGGCCGTTATTGGATGGAGCGTTTAGAAGGCATTGATCCACGCAACTCTTGGCGTGTGATTCCTGTTTTAAATCCGGATGGCGTGAAATATAAAACGCGTACCAACGCAAACAAGATTGATATCAATCGCAACTTCCCCACAAAAGATTGGGCCAGTGGAGCGATTGAAAATTGGAAGCGCACGACGAAATCAAATCCGCGTCGTTATCCCGGGGATATGGCTGCGAGTGAGCCGGAAACAAAATGTGCGCTTCATCACCTAGAGGATTTCAAACCAGACTTTATCGTGTCCGTGCATACGCCCTTAAAGGTTTTGGACTTTGATGGTCCGAAAGTTTCGCCGCCACCAAAATTCGATTATCTTCCGTGGAAGTCTTTAGGGAATTATCCGGGAAGCCTAGGTCGTTACATGTGGTTAGAAAGAAGTACGCCGGTGTTGACGATGGAATTAAAAGAAAATCTTCCACCGAACTTAACACCTTTTGAGCAGTTGCAAGACATCATTGGTTCGCTAGTGAAATTAGAAACGAACAAACAAAATGCGAAGGGCGAAGTGCAATCTCCTGCTCCTATGTTGCCGGTAGCTGCGGAACATTAAGAGATATCTGTATAGTTTAAATAAAAAAAGAGGAAGGCCAAAAACCTTCCTCTTTTTATTTTTTAAAACCGAAACGAATTAGTCGCGGTTGTCGATGCAGCGATAGCCAAGAACACAAGTGTTGTTGTCCGTCGTGCGCACCCAGTATGGAGATTCCATGTACTGACCATATGGAGGGCAGCTTTGCACAAGTCCGTAAATAGGTACGATATCGCCAGAACCTGTTGTGACATAGATGCGGCCATCGGCATTGTAGTCGGCGCGCGCTTCTTCGCATGTCATGTTAACGCTTCCTGCATGGGCCGCAACAGAGAACAAACCGATCGCAAGAACAGACAATAGTTTCATGAGACTCTCCTTTTTGAGTTATTGTGTTTTATACTTTTTGTTGTGATCGGTATCGTTGATCACAGGTCATTGAACAGCAAGTCAGTTTTGAAATATTACGATGAAAAAATTGGTGCGCCAGGTAAAGTGTTTGATGCTGCGACGCCTGGGGTGTCAACACGCATCGTAAAATGCTTCGACTTCCGTTCATAGGTCCGAGTCAATGCGAGAAGTTTATTGTCAGATGTCGACGGCCGTCACATTCTAGATCCCAGTCGTTTTTATAAAGGAGAAATTTGATGAAACGTCTCGCACTTCTTTCGCTTGTCGGAATCGCCCTTGCAGCATGCAGTTCAAAACCGACTCAAGCACCCGCGCCCGCCCATGGTCCTTTTCCCTCAACTATTTCGGAAGCTTTAAATAGCCATTTCCGTACTGCGGGAAATGAAAAACGCGATCAATATCGCCATCCCGCTGAGACTTTGGAATTTTTTGGCTTAAAGCCCGACATGACGGTGGTGGAAATTTCTCCGGGCGCTGGTTGGTATGCAGAAATTTTAGCTCCCTACTTAAGTACTCAAGGCAAATACATCGCGGCCGCAGTTCCAGTGAGTGTTTATGCGGGCGGACAAAAATTCTTGGATTGGACAAAGTCTCATCCAGAACTTGAAAGCAAAATAACGGTTGTTGATTTCGCTCCGCCAAAAATGGTGAGTATCGGCGAAGATAATTCAGCGGACATGGTTCTTACTTTCCGCAACGTTCATAATTGGACCTCATCAGGAGGCGAAAAAGAGGCCTTCAAAGCTTTTTTCAAAGTTTTGAAACCAGGTGGCGTGCTGGGTGTGGTTGAACATCGTGCCGGCAAAAACCAAAAACAGGACAAGAAATACAAATCTGGCTACGTCCCTGAAAAAGAAGTCATCCGCATGGCGGAAAAAGCGGGCTTTAAACTGGTGGCTAAATCTGAAATCAACGCCAACCCTAAAGACACAAAAAACTATCCTAAGGGTGTTTGGACTTTGCCGCCCTCATACGCGGAAGGCGACAAAAACCGCGAGCGCTATGCTGAGATTGGCGAAAGCGATCGCATGACTTTAAAATTTATGAAGCCTTAATAGCTAAATATTTTTTTAAGTTCGTTATCTACTTCGGGCGTGATCTTAACTTTAAGCGCGCCCAAGTTTTCTTGCAGCTGCTCAATTGAAGTAGCACCTAAAATCACACTGGTTAAGCCCGGTTGAGCTTGCAACCATGCTAAGGCCAACTGTCCACGAGTACACTCTAAAGCATCAGCCCATTTTTTCATGTCACGGACGCGTTGAAGATTTTTTTCCGTGTACAGGTTGTCTTTTAACGAATCCATCTTTGCCAATCGACCGCCGTGAATGCCGTCGTCATATTTCCCGGTAAGCAAGCCCGAGGCCAACGGTGACCAAGTAACGACTCCAAGACCCTTATCGATGGTTTTTCCTTGAACGGCGGACTCAAATTTTTCCCGAGCGATCAGGCTGTATTGCGGTTGTTCGACTTGAGGCTTGTAGTAACCGCCCTTGTCACAGATATCTAGAGCTTCTTGAATTTGATCGGCGGTCCACTCACTGGTGCCCCAGTAAAGAATTTTTCCGTGATGAATCAGGTCATCCATAATGCGCACGGTTTCTTCAACCGGAGTTTCTGGATCATAGCGGTGGCAAAAATAGATATCTAAATAGTCAGTGCCAATGCGTTGCAGACTTTTATTTACGGATTCCAAGATGTGTTTACGTGAAAGACCTTTATCGTTGATGTCGTCACTCATCGGCCAAAATACTTTGGAAGAAATAACAAGCTCATGTCGCGGCAATTCACGTAAAGCCGCTCCCATGATTTTTTCCGATTCGCCCTTGGCGTAAACATCAGCGATATCAAAAAAATTGATACCGTGGTCATAAGCGACATTCAGAATACTTTTTACGGATGTGTAGTCTTTAACGCTGCCCCCAAAAGTGGTCCAGCCTCCCAATGAAAAACTAGAAAGCTTCAGGCCACTGCGGCCTGCATTTCGATAAGGCATATTTGGATTAAACATAAAAAAAGGGCTCCTTTTCGGAGCCCAGTATCTTAATGAAGGACGGGGGGTTGCAAGTAATGATTGATCTCAATCAATCTATCTTGGTTACTCACGACGGAATCTTGAATTGTGATCAGCTCTTTCAAAAGATTGTCTTTTGCCAGTTTGATCGCTTCAAAGATATCTTCATGCACGCCTTCCGCTTCAACCTTGGCGCCGGCCTCGGTCAAAACGATACCAATGCGGTACAGTTTGCGAAGTTCTTTGAGGTCAAAATCACGGCCTTCTGTTTCATACTGAATCGCTAATTTTTTAGGATCCCGAGCGACCACAGCCACGATTGTCTGCGGCGTCACAAAGGCTTCAAATTCAGCGATTTGCTGGTAAATGAAAGACTTAACCTCTGGGTTTTGTTCAATATCTTCAATGGTGGGATTTAGAAGAGTCGACATCGGCATCCTCCTTTTCCTCTTAATCTATTCTAACAATGGGTCCCTTTTTTGTCTGGTCAAGTTCAAGGAACCTTAAAAAATATTTTGAAATCGAATAGGTTTGCATTAGAATCCCGCACCAGGACTAATGTCATGTATCAGGGTGAGATGAAACAAAGTAAAAACGAGATAAAGTTAGATTCATCATGGAAAGCTCACTTGGCGGAAGAGTTTTCGACCGAGCGTATGACTCAATTGCGTTCTTTCTTAAAAGCGGAGTATGCAGCAGGGAAAACCATTTATCCCCGAGGCGATGAATACTTCGCCGCGATGAACTTAACGCCCTTTGATAAAGTGAAAGTTGTCATCGTGGGTCAAGATCCCTATCACGGACCAGGGCAAGCGCATGGACTTTGTTTTTCGGTGCGCGATGGGGTTCGCTTTCCACCTTCGCTGCAAAATATTTTTAAAGAACTGCACAGTGATGTGGGAGTTCCCATTCCGAAAAGTGGTTCACTGATGAAGTGGGCTGAGCAAGGGGTGCTTTTGTTGAATGCTGTTTTGACGGTGGAAGATGGCAAAGCCGCCGCCCATCAGAAAAAGGGCTGGGAAGAGTTCACTGATAAAATCATCCATGTTTTAAACGAAGAAAAAGAAAACTTGGTTTTTATTTTGTGGGGATCTTACGCGCAAAAAAAAGCCGCGTTTGTGGATCGTAAAAAACATTTGGTGATTGAAGGCGTGCATCCCTCACCGTTATCAGCGCATCGTGGTTTTTTTGGCGCGAAACCCTTTTCAAAAACGAATGCTTACTTAAAATCCAAAGGTATTGCTCCGATTAACTGGGATTTGACCGGGCACTAGCTGTCTCAAATCGAGACAATCGAAATGGACTTAAGATTGCATTATCTAAAGCACATGAAAGCAATTCATGCGCTCAAGTCTTATTTAGTGTTTTCCTCTGTCATATCTGTGGTCACCATGGTGTCAATCTCCGCCTCTGCATATGGAACGCATTGTCAGAATATCTTTCACGCCTCTCAGGGATTAATTAAAGATGCTGCCGACGTGGGTTTAACGGCACAGGTTGTGACCGCATTTCGCTTTGACAGCCGCCCTCCACAAGTTATTAAATCCGAAGGCTTTATCGGAAATAAAGAGAAATTCAGTGGTTCTATTTTAGCTCATTCAAAACCGAACTCGAGCGGGACTTCGAACTACGTCTCATTCACCTCGGACCCAAACAATCGCCAGATTTTTAACGGTGGTTTTATCCCCGTTCACGAGATGCGTAATCAGTTTCCCGGTGAAGCTTCCAGGCAGAGGTATCTAGAAAGATTCAATCCTGAATATCAAGCGAAGTTAGAGAAACGTAGAGACGAACTGAGAAAAGAAGAATCTGAAAATGAAGATGTTTTGGGATATGGTGTGGATGAAAAGAGCCTTCCACCTGAACAGGCAGCTTACGCGACAAAATTTAAGAGCGAGTATAAAATGGTGCTTATGACTTTAAGGAGCATCGAAGGAGGTCCTCGTGACCCCATCGTATTTGTGACCTATGAATATCGGGCTAAAGATGTCTTAGGAGTGAATACCGAAAAAATTGGAATCACTCAGGAAAAAGAAATTGTCACAGAACCGGTGCCGGCAAAAAATATTGATGCCGTACGGGAAGTCTATGTTATTTTTTGGGGCGATGCCATTGGAGATGTTGCAAATCTGCAAAAATGGAAAGAGAGCTTTTCTGTAGAAAGGATCTATCGCCACTTGGTGGGCGTTGATAAAGACAGAATGGAAATCGAGTTCGGCGATTGGAAGCCACTTTAGACCTTAAGACTTTGCATTAGCGAAGAAAAAGTTTCATCGCCAATAGTTAAATCTAATTGTCCTTGTTGGACTAAAAGGTTCCAGCGGTTGTTTTTTTCTAATCTGCCAGCCACTTGATCTAAAAACTTATTATCAAACGCAAAGATTTCTAATTCTGAAGCCCGGTGTACGTCATTGGTGCGAATTTCATTTAATAAAACTTCCGGATTTTTATATGTGTAGATGCGAACTGTTTTTGCGGTCTTTGAAGCCTTATGCAGCTTCCGGGCCGAAGGATTGCCGATCTCAATCCAAGTTTCAATTTCGCCGCGTAAATTCAGAATTCTTAATGCCGGGGCCTCCGGATCCCCTAAGCCCCCTGGTGAAAACTCGATGCCCTCGTGGTGGGAAAGGACATAGGCCAGAGCTCGGCTTAAAAGGTAAGGGGCGGCTTCTGAAGGGTGCAAAGCCGCACGGAAATCCAAGGTTTCATAAATATTGCGATCGATGTCTGAAAGATCGATTTGAAATCGGTAAAGCATGGGGCCACTTTAGTGAAGAAACCCCTGATTTGCACCAAGTAATATTTTTAGAAACTACAAAAATATTAAGGCTTTATGAAATTTTGGTGGGCGCCGGGCGCGGGTGAGCTTACAGTGGGTTTCCAGTCATTTTCTAAGGAATATTTATGAGTACGTTTGCTGATTTTGGTCTATTGCCCTCCCTATTAAAATCTTTGAAAGATCAAAAAATCACGAAACCCACGGAAGTCCAAAAAAACACCATTCCGATGATGATGTCCCAACAATCTGTGGTTGGTATTGCCGAAACGGGGAGCGGTAAAACTTTGGCTTATGCCTTACCCATTCTGCATGCGCTTAAAGAGATGGAAGAAAAAAGTGCGCCGGTGTCTTTTGAATCCATGCCCCGTGCCATCGTGATGGTGCCGACGCGAGAGTTGGGGGAGCAGGTGGCGAAAGTTTTTAAAACCCTGACTCATGATACTCGGTTGCGTGTACGTATGGCTTTGGGGGGGATGCAAATGGAGCAAGCTCGTCGCAACACCTCGGGCGAATTCGAAATTCTTTTGGCAACCCCGGGTCGCTTGACCCAAATGATGGATTTAGACTTCATCAATCTCACTGATGTGCGCTTTTTAGTCTTTGATGAAGCCGACCAAATGATGGATCACGGGTTTTTACCGGACACAAATAAGATCTATCATGATTGCCCGAAAGATGTTCAATTGGCGCTATTTTCGGCGACGATCTCTCCGTCCGTGCAAGAGCTGATTCACACTCTTTTTTCTAATGCAGAAATCTTTAAAAGTGCGGGCAGCGGGAAGGTGGTTAAAACTTTGATCACCCAAAACCGCATCGTAAAAGATGGCCTTCGCTGGCCGTTGTTAGAAAAAATTTTAAATGAGCCTAACAGCGGGCGGACAATTCTATTTACGAACACTCGCGAGCAATGTGATAAGCTTGCTAAGGAATTATCTGACAAAGGTCACCCGGTTGTGATCTATCGTGGCGAGATGGAAAAAAATGAACGTCGCACAAACTTAAAAAAATTCACGGATGGTTCAGTAAAGTTGATGGTGGCAACAGATCTTGCGGGTCGTGGACTAGATATCCCGAGTGTGGATCGCGTGATCAACTATCATTTGCCAAAACAGCTTGATAATTACTTGCATCGCGCGGGTCGTACTGCACGGGCCGGTCGCAGCGGCCTTGTCATCAACCTAGTTACGGAACGTGATGAGGCATTGATCGCGCAAGTTGAGAGACGAAAACTACCTGAGGTTCGGGACTCATCTAAATTCAACTCTCGTGTTCAGCCAAATAATCCTTCAAAAAAGGCAGCTCCTGCCGGAAAATCCAAAGGGAAGCCAACTGGAAAAACGGTCAGTAAGTTTGCTGAAAAACCAGCAGCTAAAGGCAAGTTTGCCGACAAAGCAAGTAAATCAAACAATAAACCGAAGGCTTCGAATTCCGGTAAAGGCCCAGAAAAGCGTGGGAAGCGTTTCTAAAGCATCTTTGATGGACTAAGGTCTAGAGCTCTAGACGTTTCCCTCAGTGTAGATAAGATAGAAGGATCAAAGGAGCTCTCATGAAGATGGTATTGTTTCTGATTTGCGCTTTGTTTTCATTTGTCGGCGTCAATCATGCGCAGGCAGGTCTTGCGGTTAAAAACCGCCAGGTGGCATCGCAAGGTAAATCGACGTTCACCGATACAATCAAAAAAATTCGCGATGACGATGAAGGCACGGTCATTCTCTTTAACGCCAATGCGGGTTCTTATTATTTACGACGAGACGTGGCAGACTTTGATGCCATGAAGAAAAAACTGAACGATGCTTTTAAGGCCAACAAGCCTGTCAGCGTCACATTTGATTCTACTCAACTCAATATTCTTGAAGTTAAATAACGGCACATAGTAAACTGGTCTCCTTCAACTTAAACGGAGATCAGTATGAAATTTATCATTCTTGCCGCTTTTGCCTTCACTTGTGGCTTGGCCTACGCAACGACTTCCCAAGAAGTCACCACTAAAACTAAAGAAGCAGCTGCCGCCGCCGCTGATTACACCAAAGAACAAAAAGAACAATTCCAAAAAGACATGGAAGCAAAGCTTGCGGATATCAAAAAAGAAATCAGTGAGCTGAGCGCCAAAGCCGCAAAGAAAACGGGCGAAACAAAAAATGAAATGCGCTCTCAGGTAAAAGCCCTTGAAACTCGCCAAGAAGTTTTGAAAAGAGATTTAGCAAAATTAAAAAAGAGTTCTGGCAATGCCTGGGTTGAAATGAAAGCCGGCGTTAGTAAAGCTTGGGATAATTTGACAGAGTCCTACGACAAAGCGAAAGCTGAGTTCAAAGAATCTAACTAATGAAAAAAAATCAGCTGCTGTTCATTCAGGATTTCCCAAAACCTCAAGACCTGGGTGAAGAGCGGGTTTTAATTTATGACCAAGTGCTGATCAAAAAGTCTTTGTCTTTTAAAAAGTGGCAAAGCCAGTTTGATAAAAAATACGCCGTCACCGCTGGTGAATCTTTAAAAGCGGTGGAGCATTTTCCAAAGCACATTTCTAAAATCATCGACCTTTGTCAAAACACTTCCAGTCGCAAACTAACCTTGGTGGTCGTCGGCGGTGGAAGTGTGGGGGACTTTGGGGGCTTTGTTGCAAGCATTTTAAAGCGCGGTGTGGGCTTAATGCATATCCCCAGCACCTGGCTTTCAGCTTTAGATTCTGCCCATGGTGGTAAGACGGCCTTAAACGTCGGTAAAGCTAAAAACCAAATCGGAACTTTCTATCCCGCAGGCAAAACAATCCTAGTAAAATCACTTTTGATGTCACAGCCTGAATCCCGGGCATTCGAAGGTTTCGGTGAGCTTTTAAAGATCGCTTGGCTTCAAGGTGGTACTTTATGGAAAGATCTTTCGTCTGAAAAAGAAGTCGATGGAAACATGCTGTGGCGCTATTTGCCAAGGGCTATTGATGGCAAACTTAAGATCGTGGCTCAGGATCCTGAAGAAAAAAGCGGACTTCGTCATATTCTTAACTTTGGGCATACCGTTGGTCACATCTTAGAATCTTATCACCAGCTTCCACACGGGATTGCTATTAATTACGGCATGGACTTCGCTTTAAAGTGGAGTTTGGAGCGAAAGATTATGAGCCCGGCGGAGTTTGAAAAAATTCAATCCACCGCGATTGCGGTTTATCTTTTGTCGCCGGTTCGTGATGAGTTGTTTTCAGCAAAAGCTCCCGTGTTAAAGGATTTCCGTCAGCTTTTGTTAAGCGATAAAAAGAAAACAAGCTCCACGAAGGTGCGCTTTGTATTTTTAAAGTCTCCGGGGAAACCTGTTATTCAAGAAGTCAGCGTGGATGATATCCTTGTCGAAATCTGCCGTCAGTTTGAAGAGGATACATATGAATAAGTTTTACTTTCAAGGCGACATTCCGGGGTCTAAATCTATTTTCAATCGCGCCTTGATTGTTAAAAGCTTTTTTCCGGTATTAGATCTGCATGGTTTTTCAAACTGTGATGATGTCCGTCACATGCGTGAGGGTTTAAAGATCTTCCGCGATCGCAATCGCATTGATTGTGGAGAAGGCGGCACCACGTTTCGTTTTATGGCTTTGCGAGTATCTCGCCAAAAAGGGGTCCACACGTTAGAAGCCACCGCGCGCCTTATGCAAAGACCTAAAGGCGGATTGCTGGCTCTGTTAAAACAGTTAGGTGTCCAAGCCAAAGTGAAGGGCAATGAGCTTTTTATTATGGGCGAAGGCTGGAAGCGCCCTCGCAATCCTATTTTTGTCGATACTTCGGAATCTAGCCAATACGCTTCGGCCTTGGTGCTCAACGCCTGGCTTTTGGATTTTGATTTAGAGTTTGAACTGACCGGTGATAAAGTTTCTGAATCCTATTTTGAACTGACGTTAGAGATGGTCAAAGAAATGGGAATGAGAATTAAAAAAACCGAGCGTGGTTATTTGATTCCTTCAGGTCAACGCATCAGTAAATTGGAATGGACGGTTGAGCCTGATTTAAGTTCTGGTTTTACCATGGCGGCAGCCGGGGCCCTAGCCGGCGAAGTCACTATTAATAACTTTCCAGAAAAAAGCTCTCAGCCGGATTTGGTCTTTTTAGATGTCTTTAAAAAGATGAATATTGATTTTACTTTGGCGGGTCATATCTTAACGGTGAAACAAACCCCGTCGATGAAGTCTGTCGATGTTGATTTGTTTCAATCTCCCGATTTATTTCCGGTACTGGCCGTGGTTTGTTCCTGGGCGCACGGGGTTTCTAAACTGCATGGGGCGCCTCATTTGGCGCTAAAAGAATCGAATCGCATTCAGCGTGTGGCGGATTTGTTTAAACTGTTGGATGTTCAGCATGAAGTTCTTCCGGATGGAATGATCATTCATGGGAATCCTCAGCAAAAATTAAAAAAGAACATCCGTTTTAACCCTGATCAAGATCATCGCATGGTGATGGCCGCAGCTTTAATGAAGCTAAAGGGGCACGACATTCATGTTGAAGACCCGCATGTTATTAATAAAAGCTTCCCTGAATTCTGGGGGATGATCGGGCTGACGCCATGAAGCGAGTGATCGTCGGTCATCGCGGCACCGGTAAGACCGAGCTTTTACGTCGTTTACGTCTTTATGCTCGTGATGAAGAATCCACGTTCATTGATCTTGATGCGGAAATCGAAAAAAAAATAGGCAAAGGCATTCGTGAATTGTTTTTAGAACACGGCGAAGCTTATTTCCGCGAAATGGAGCGGCAGGTATTTTTAGAGATGCTGCAGCAGCCTTTTAAGAATATCACCATTGTTTTGGGTGCGGGCTTTGATTTAAGTGTAGTTCCAGAAACAGTGAATGTGTTGTGGGTGAAGCGTCGCACGGATCGTGACGGTCGGATTTTTTTGAATCGTCCGCGTTTAGAGCCAGATCTTTCCCCGTTAGAGGAATTCTACAAGCGCGCCCAAGTGCGTGAAAAGAATTATCGCGAACACGCTGATGAAGTTTACTTGATGGCCGAAGGGGTTTTTGAAAATCATCATCACGCGATGGAAATCGAAAAGAAAATTCTTTTGCATCAATTGCAAGATATCCGCGGATCAATGACGATTTTGCCCGAGATGTTTAAGACTTCTCAACGTTGGCAGGGGTTTGTGGAACGCTTTAAAAATCGCGGCATGGCTTTTTTTGAATTGCGCGATGATTTATTAACCCCGGAACAAATCACCCAAGCGTTAGTGGATTTGCCTTCAGAAAAATTTATCTTTTCTTTGCGTCGCCGTCCCTATGATGAAGCGTACTTCACGGGCGAGTTTTTTAGATCTTGCATTCAAAAAGCCACTTGGGTTGATTGGGCCTGGGAACTTGGAACGCCGGAAGAAGTTTTGTCGCATGTGCCTAGTGATAAGCTGATTCTGTCTTTGCATAATAGCGAACATTTCGAAGCGGCCTCCGCTTACGAAAACAAGGCCGGACATTTTAAATTTGCGCCGGAAGTTTTGGATTTTAAAACTTTGATGCGTTTTTACCGTTGGCAAAATGCGCAAGGCGCACGTCGCAGCTTTCTTCCTCGATCTGAATCCGGTCGCTGGGCCTGGTATCGGCTTTTACAAAAAGAAAAACAGCTGATTAATTTTATTAAAGAAGACGACGGCAGTGCTCCTGATCAACCTTCTTTGTGGGCATGGATGATGACTCCCGCAAAGCCTGTAAATTTCGCAGCGGTTTTGGGTGATCCTGTTTATCACAGCTTTACCCCTTTAGAGCATTCTGACTTTTTTTATAAAAAGAATATGCCGGTCCTGGCCGTACAGATTCAGCGAAATGAATGGGGTGAGGCGTTTCGTGAATTGCAAGCATGGGGACTGACTCATGCCGCGGTGACCGCCCCTCATAAAGAAAATGCGGGTAAAGTTTTAGGCGTGGAACACTCGGCAGTAAACACCTTGCTTTGGAATAAAAAGACAAAACAGTGGACCGGCACATCGACGGACGAACAAGGATTTTTAGAATTGATAGAAGGTATTGGCATGATTGCGCCTCTTCAGCACGAAATCTTCGTGTGGGGAGGTGGCGGAACTTTGAGCATGTTAAAGAAAACCTTACCCCATGCCAGTTATTTTTCTTCCCGCACAGGAACACCGCGTGAGGGTTCCGAAGAAGCCTTGAACCTAAGCCCAAAGATTGTTATCTGGGCAGCACCACGAGGACCAGAGACAATCATGCCACCTAAATCCTGGAATCCGGCGATGGTGTATGACTTGAATTATAAAGAAGATTCTTTAGGGCGGGAATACGCCCAAGGGTGCGGGGCGAATTATCAATCCGGTTTAGTAATGTTCACCACTCAAGCTCAAGGCCAAAGACTTTTTTGGCGTAACGGAGAGGAACAACCATGAGTGCCAATCAATTTGGTTCAAGATTTGTGATCACAAGCTTTGGTGAAAGCCATGGCGCGGCCCTGGGTGTAGTGGTTGATGGTTGTCCTGCGGGAGTGAATTTTGATCAGGCCCTATTAACAACGCAGATGGAGCGCCGTCGTCCCGGCCAACACGGAAGCGGACAAATTGTCTCGGGCCGCAATGAAGGTGATCAGGTTGAAGTGCTTAGTGGCGTTTTTGAAGGCAAAACCTTAGGCACCCCGATCGCGATGATCGTGCGTAATCAAGACGCGAGATCGGGTGATTATTCCCAAATTAAAAATTCGGCGCGCACTGGCCACGCCGATGATGTCTGGAAAAATAAATTTGGGCACAGCGATCATCGAGGCGGCGGCCGATCTTCGGGACGCGAAACGGTATCGCGCGTGATGGCGGGATCGGTGGCACAGATGTATATGCAGCATGCAAGTCCTAAAACTCGTGTGATTGGTTATGCAGCCCAAATTGGGCCCCTCACTTTGTCGGACGCGGAAAAGGCCCAAGTTGCAAAAACAAATATCGATGCCTGTCAGGCTCGTTTCCCTGCAAAAAATCAAAATGAAGTTTCAGAGCTTCTAAAAAAAGCCCAAGAAAATGGCGAAAGCTATGGGGGGATTGCGGAAATTCTGATTGAAAATCCTCCGGCCCATCTGGGGCAACCTGTATTTCATAAATTGAAATCAGATCTGGCGATGGCATTCTTAAGCGTGGGAGCCGCCAATGGTTTTGAATTAGGCGCAGGCTTTGAAGCCACGGAAACGCCGGGCACGGCGTTTCACACACCAGAAAGCCAAGTCTATGGCGGTATTCGCGGTGGGGTTTCTACGGGTGAAAATATTCTTTTACGAGTTTCCTTTAAGCCCACAAGTTCTATCTTAGACGTGGCAAAAAAAGGCCGACATGATCCGTGCATCGTGACCCGCGCCATTCCGGTGCTGGAAGCCATGACATGGCTGGTGTTGGCAGACCATCTTCTTTGGTCTAAAACAGATAAATATTAAATCGACCCACAGGGAGAGTTATGGTTTCAGAAATTTTTAATCCTGAATGGTGGACAGAAGTTCCCGGCTTTAAATTCCAGGACATCACTTATCATCGCGCGAAAGGCCAAGGCACAGTGCGTATCGCCTTTAATCGCCCTGAAGTGCGCAATGCTTTTCGCCCCCAAACGGTCGATGAACTTTACACGGCCTTAGAACACGCACGCATCACGGCCGATGTCGGTGTCGTTATTATCACGGGCAATGGTCCTTCACCCAAAGATGGCGGCTGGGCTTTTTGTTCAGGCGGGGATCAACGCATTCGCGGTAAAGATGGCTACAAATATGAAGATCAAGAAGCTAAAGGCAAAGTGGATTTAGCGCGCTTGGGTCGTTTGCATATTTTAGAGGTCCAACGCTTGATTCGCTTTATGCCTAAAGTGGTGATGGCCGTAGTTCCAGGTTGGTCGGTGGGGGGCGGTCATTCATTGCACGTGGTGTGTGATCTGACTTTAGCCAGCCAAGAACACGCGATCTTTAAGCAAACCGATCCTGATGTCGCAAGTTTTGATAGTGGTTATGGTTCGGCTTACCTAGCACGCATGGTGGGACAAAAACGCGCCAGAGAAATTTTTTTCCTGGGTCGCAACTATTCCGCACAAGAAGCTTTCGACATGGGCATGGTCAATGCCATGGTTCCACACAAAGAATTAGAAAAAGTTGCGTTAGAATGGGCCAAAGAAATGAATTCAAAAAGCCCAACAGCGATGCGCATGTTGAAGTTTGGATTTAACATGATCGATGATGGCTTAGTCGGCCAACAGCTTTTTGCCGGTGAAGCCACACGTTTGGCTTACGGAACTGAAGAGGCTGCAGAAGGCCGTGATTCATTTGTTGAAAAACGTCCGAAAGATTTCACCAAATTCCCTTGGCATTACTAAGAACCCTTCTCGCTTAAAGGCGGGGCTCGTCTTAAAAATTAGTAAAAAACCCGAACGGGAAGCATTACAAGGCTTCCTGTTTTTATTTTGACTTAAAACAGATACTCAAAATATTCATCCCTCCCCACACTGGGAGTATGAAAATAGCGCTCATACTTATTATTTCTATTTTTGTCGGATTCGCACTGTGGAGTTGTCCAAGCCGCAAGATCATTCCCGATCCAACACCACCGCAACCAACGATGGAAACACCTGTCGGCGGCGGGGATTTAGGTCCGAGCAAAGCTACGGACCAAGGACTTTAACAAAAGCTGTTACAGTTGCTCGCGGCATTCAATTTTGAATGTGATCGGTTCGCCTAGTTTATCAATCCAACTGCCGAAGCCTTCCCATTTCAAGTCTTCTTTTTTTGTTAAGACAAGCTTTTCGGAAATAGGTCCAAGTCCCTCTCCGGCTTCAAGATACATGAATCTGCGCCCGGTGTAGCTGTAAATGATTTCGCTGTCGGATTGCTGCTGTGGTGTCCAGTCCATGGCGACGATGCCCCCGAAGGCTTCATTTCGTGAAGGCAAAGGCATGGAGTATGCTTCCCTTTTATCTGCTGGCATAGCGAATGAGCGGACGTTCCAACGACCCTTAAGTTCTGGGGGATTTAAAAATGCTCCGAAAAGATCTAGGGCTAAGTTAGAATCGGATCCGATATTCCCAGCTCCCGTCGCGCGATTAAGAGCCAATGTAACATTTGTTTTCAATTCTTCGTACCACGAGCCTTTTGAGTTCTCGTACGGAAATTTATTATCTGGATCGCCAATCAGGCAGAAAAAATTATTGAACTCTTTTGCCTCAATAAATTTTTGAGAAAATGCGCGAGCATCTTTGTCCGTTTCTTCCGTCAAACCTATACCGAAAACATGGGCCGCCTCATGGACAAGCTTTAATTTAATTTCGTCGACATAGGGAGTGACTTTGACCTTGCCCAAGGTATTTACCGGAATGGCGGCGTGAGATTTAAAGAACAGACTTAGAACTTTAATTTTTTGGGCGCCGTCCTTGTTTTCATAATCAAACATCAGCTCACGGTCATAACGTGAAGTCGTGTTGTTTGGCTCTAGGCTTAGATTTTTAAGCAGAGATAAAAACTTTTCTTTATCAAACTGAGCGGGCAAGGATTTTGAATTAATGAACTTAACTTCTTGTTGCAGCTCGGCCACGGCACGCTTTAAAAGTGCTAAAGAACTCTCGTCACCAAAGCTTCCGCCTCCACTGCTAGAACCGTCGGCCATAGGGGCTGGGGTCGCAGGGGCTGTTAATGCTGCCGGTGTATGTCCATTTTCAGAACAGGCCGTCGCAAAAAGCGTCAAGCACACCGCCAAAGAGGCGAAAAGGCGGCTTGATCTCGTATTGGTAAGAGATGAATTCGTTAGCTTCATACCTGAGTTTAGGATGCACAAGTTGTGCTTTGTTTCTGGCTTTTTCATAAAAACTCCTTCGGGGGATTGTTTGTTCTGAGGGCACTATGCCAGACCAAAGACGCGCTGCGATAGATTATTGTAATTAAATTTTAATTAAATATTTAATTTTTTATTAAAAAATCCGTATATCTATAGGAAATGACGAAAAAAACGGTATTTGATTTTAATAGCTATAAGGCCTATTTAAAGGCCTTTTTTGAACAGCCTGGAAACCCTGTGGGTATCCGTTCTCGCTTTGCCCAAGCTATCGAAAGCCAAAGCTCGTTTATATCTCAGGTGCTAACGGGTAAGGCCGAACTGTCTTTAGATCAAGCCTATAGGGCTTCACAGTTTTTAGAGCACACCACCGACGAAGCAGATTACTTTTTGATTCTGGTACAATTGCACCGATCCACGGGCGCGAATTATAAAAAATTTTTGGAAGACAAAATCCAAAAGATGCGACAAGAGCGAGTGCGCCTAAAAAATCGCGTCAATACGAATCGAGAAATTTCAACCGAAGCGCGAGCCCAGTACTACAGCTCTTGGATTTATACGGCGATACACATAGCGGCTTCTTTAAAAGATATGAATTCGGCGCGAGATATCGCGGATTATCTAGGTCTAAAGTTAGAAGTGGTGCATGAGGCGCTTCATTTTTTAGAATCAGAAGGACTGGTTCACGTCGAGGCCGGTACAGTCAAGATGGGACAGACGCACATTCATTTGCCTTCAGATTCTGTCTTAGTTCGCACCCATCACGCCAACTGGCGTGCAAGAGCTATTCAATCCTTAGAAAAAAGTCTGCAAAAAGATCTTCACTACTCGGTCGTTTATTCACTATCGCGCAAAGACGCCGAAATCATTAAAAGAAAAATTGCTGATCTGATTCAAGAAAATCTTAAAGTCGTCGCTCCATCGGAAGAAGAAGTTCTTTTTGCGAACGTGATTGATTTCTTTGAAGTAAGCAAAGATTAGAAATTGGTGGAGCAAATCGGGATCGAACCGACGACCTCAACACTGCCAGCGTTGCGCTCTCCCAGCTGAGCTATTGCCCCATTTTTCGAATGGAAGTACTAACATATCCCAGTCTGAGGCTGAATCAAGTTTAAAAATTCACATGCAGTGCTGGGCAGCGATTTTTTAAAAATGCCTTCAGTTCTGAGTCAGTAAATTTAAAAAACGAATCGCCATCACTGGTGAAAGAAAAGATTTCTTTATTAGAAACTTCGCAGCGCTGACCAGTGACATCGGTAAAGATCGAAGACCGCGATGCATCCGCACTTGGGTCGCCTTTAAATTTGAATCCCACATCCAGCCACAATGTTTTTACGTCCCGAATTTCAACACCGCCGTTGTTGCCCGGGTGAACTTTGGGATCCTCCGTTAAAGTTCCACCTAGCATCCCTGCAAAGCGACGTTCAGACTTATCGTAAGTAATAGAAATTCCAGACGCAGAAGTTTGCACTAACATTTCACCGTTAGGTTGTTTTTCAAAGCCGGGCATGCGCGTGCGAGGGAAAAAATAAAATACGCGGGCGCCGTCCGTGCCTTTGTTGTACTCATACGAATTAAAGACCATAAACATGCCTTCATCGGTAAAGACGGCGGAACGAAAGTAATCAGTTCCGGCATCCGCCGGTGAGGCTAAAACTTGGCAATTGATATCGCCTTGGAATCTTTGAAATTCAAATGCGCCGGATTTTTGGTAAAGATCCGTGCATGCCATCGAAAAAAGAAAAAATGAAAAAATGCCCACGCGCTCATCTAAAACAGAAATCCACGCGGGGGCAAGCAGTTCTTAACGTTGATCAGTGTCATTGGTGCGAGCCGGAACTGTCGTGTCGGCATCGCCCGTAGTGGTGGCTCCGGAGCTGCCGATTTCACCCGAACGCGCTTCCGTATTGACCGTGTCTTGTGTTCCTGTAGGTGTGGTCATTGGAGATCTCATCATGAAATAAGCGACCAGTCCCAAAACCACGACGACGGCAATCCCCCAATAAACCATATTCATAGATCGATTGCGGTGTTGCCCCGGGCTTCCTAAAGTTGTTGTTGCCATAAATCCTCCTTAAGTTAAGGGGGATTATCCCTTGGATCGAAAATCTTGGCAGCATGTAAACCGGCAGCCACCTCATAGTAAAAAAGATTGAAGAAGATGAAGAGTTTAACATGAAAATCGTAAAAGAGTCTGATCTAATAAATTTATGAATAAAGTCGATCCTAAAAAAGTCATTGCGATTCTTTTTGTTCCCGTGATCGCAATCATGGTGTGGAGAGACTGGCCGATAACACAAGCCCCGGGAATCTTAGTGGGTGAAGCACCGGCTCAAGAATTAATTCCGGCGGAAGCTCGTAAGCCCATAAAATATAACGATTCCGTCGTTGAGCCCCTCGCGACATATCGAATCCGCGCGCGAGTTTTGTCGAAGCAGCGTTATCGTTTTGATCACGGGGCTAAAGTTTCCCCTATTGATTTGGCTTTGGGGTGGGGACCGATGTCTGACACGGCCATTTTAGATCAACTCAGTGTCTCCCAAGATCATCGGTTTTATTTTTTAAGATGGCAGGAACCGCCCATCAACGAAAAAGACATGATGCTAAATAGCGCCAATGTCCATATCATCCCGGCCAATGATTACATCAAAGACCAAGTGCTTTCTTTACGTATTGGTCAGATCGTCGAATTGCGCGGCAGTCTAGTGGTGGTCAGTGGTAAAGATGGCGGCGAATGGAAAAGCTCCCTCTCCCGCGAAGACAGCGGAGCCGGAGCTTGTGAGTTGATGTACGTCACTCAAGTGATGAAATTCTAACCCCGCTTTAGGGAACCTTTTTCAGCAAATCTTTCCACCAAAAAACGGGCTTATATTGATCATTCACGGTCACGGTTTCCCCCATGACAGGTGTGATCAGCGGAATGTTTTTCTTTAAGGCCTCTTCAGAAAGCTTTTCGACCGGTTCATGCCACGCATGCATGGCGAGGCTGAACATCCCCCAGTGGATGGGGAAATATTTTTTTGCTCTCAGATCAAAATAGGCTTGAATAGAATCGGCAGGGTGCAAGTGCACTTCGGGCCATTTTTCGTTGTATTGACCGTTTTCGATAAAGGCGATATCAAAGGGACCCAGCTTATCGCCGATGTCCTTAAAATGTACATCGTAACCTGAATCACCACTGAAATAAAGACGATGCTTTTTACTTTGCACCACCCAAGACGCCCAAAGGCTTTTGGTTTGATTCATTAAGCTGCGACCTGAAAAATGTTGTGCCGGGGTGGCTGTGAACTGAATACCGTCCACCGTTTTACTTTCCCACCAATCCATTTCGGTAATGCGATCGGCAAGAATACCCCAACGATGTAAATGCGCGCCCACGCCCAATGGAACCATGAACTGCGTTTTTGTTTCTTTAAAAGCACGGATGGTGTCGGTGTCCAGATGATCATAGTGATCATGAGAAATCACGACCACGTCAATCGGTGGCAGCGTTGAGGGATCCGCGACCGTCGCACGAAAGCGCTTCATCATAAATCCAAAAGGGCCTGTGCTGCTGGAAAGAACTGGATCAATCAAGACCATCTTGCCATCAAGGTTTAACAAAATACTAGAATGTCCAAACCAGATTAATTTGATGTCGTCAGAGGCCGCTTTGAAAGTGTCAAAGTCAGGCGCCACCGCAGGAAGTTCGGCTGTCGGCACGCGATCCGGAGTATTATTAAAAATAAACTTAATGATGGAAGAAAAATTCATCGTGCGCTTGCGCATCTCTTCCAAGATGGTGGGGCGACGATTGACGAAAATTCCTTTTTCCGCGTCAAACTGAGTAGATGATTTATAAGTCGAAAAATTTTCGTCAGTAGGTAAACTGCCGAACGAAGAAAAAGCGCCGAACATCAGGCCTCCGATAATCCCTAAGCTAAGGACAAGCAGAAGCAAGATTGTGATTTTAAGAACGCGAACCATCTCTTACCCCGCATAAACGATAGATGAAATGCTATCGCGAATTGAGGAAGCCGAAAAGGCCTAAGCCCCGCACGCGGGACCTAAGGATCTTACTTAACAATACCTTTGTAGATGTAAGCCACGCCACCGGTCAGTGAAATGTACTCGGTGTGAGAAAAAGCGCCGGTCTCGTTCATCATGTTCAAAAACTTCTTTTTGCATGGGAATGCGGCCGAAGATTTTTGCAGATACTCGTAAGCATCCTTTTGACCAGTCACCCATCCGCCCAACTTAGGCAGGATGTTTAAAGAATAGAAGTTATAGATCGGACCAAATACCGGGAAATCCACTTGGCCAAACTCTAAAACCATCACGGTCCCGCCAGAACGAGTCACACGTGCCATTTCAGAAAGGCCTTTGCCTGGGTTCCCAACATTGCGAATACCAAAAGAAATCGAAGAAATATCAAAGCTGTTGTCTTGGTATTTCAAGTCAGTCACATCGGCTTGTTCAAATTGAATATCTAAACCGCGAGAAGCGGCTTTGCCTGGGGCCGGGATCAGCATTTCTTTACAGAAGTCTGTGCCAATGACCACTCCACTTGTGCCGACCGTTTTTTTAAACTCAATTGCCAGGTCGCCGGTGCCGGTAGCGCAGTCTAAAACTTTATCTCCAGGTTTAGCACCGCTGTATTTAACTAGTTTTTTGCGCCACAAGTGGTGAATGCCCATGGAAAGGATGTCGTTACCCTTGTCATAGTTTTTTGCCACTTTAGAAAACATCGAACGGATGATTTCTGGATTTGGAGAATGTTTTTGTTCGTTAGTTTGCATAAACCACCGCACCTTCAGACTGCAATTGCGTGTGTAAAGGACGATCGATCGCATCTAGGATTCTATCCAGCTTGTTCATCATGACTTTAAAATCATTCAAAGTCAGCGCCTGCATGCCATCCGAAAGTGCTTCCGCCGGGCGAGGATGAACTTCCACGATGATACCATCTGCACCCACAGCAGCTGCCGCGTAAGCAAGATCCGGAACCAACGCGCGAATACCCACAGCATGTGAAGGATCCACGATGACTGGCAAAGAAGTATTTTTCTTAGCAAAAGCCACCGCGTTCAAGTCTAGAGTATTGCGAGTCGATGTTTCAAAAGTACGGATACCACGTTCGCAAAGAATCACGTTTGGATTTCCACCCACAGTCACGTATTCAGCTGCTTTCACCCATTCGGTGATCAATGCCGCAAAGCCGCGTTTTAACAGAACTGGTTTTTTCTGCATGCCAAGTTCTTTAAGCAAAGCATAGTTATGCATATTGCGGGAACCGACTTGGAAGCATTCAACGACGTCATAAATTTGTTCGATTTGGCGAGCGTCCGTGACTTCAGACACCAAGGACATGCCGGTTTGTTTGCAGACGTCTTTGATCATATCGAAAGAAGAAGTTCCTAAGCCCTGGAAGTCTTTTGAGGACGTTCGCATTTTCCAGATTCCACCACGCAACAAGTGCGCGCCAGAGGCTTTAACTCCCATCGCAGTTTCTAGAAATTGCTCGCGGCTTTCGATCGAGCACGGGCCCGCGATAACGGTGAATTCAGGACCGCCAATAGAGTAACCACCCACATTGACGATTTGGGTTGAGGGAGTTGTTTGCATAGTTTGAGTTTCCATATTACGACTTCTCACGTGGATCGGCAGAATAGCATAACGCTCTCAGGCATTACAAACCTTTTGGAATCAGGAGCCCTCTTGCGCCATAGGGGCCAATGGATTCTTATTGAAGGCCCATTCCGTCAGGTTTCCGACGCAAATAGTGATGAAATTACAATCCTTTGCCCGGATTTTTATGACTTAGGCTCCGCAAGGTTCTTGCGGGGTCAGCAGACCCATGCCCTGAGGGGCGATGAGGTCAAGGCTCTATGTGAGAATTACTTGTCTCAAAGCCCTCCTGTTCCGGAGTCCTTAGGTTCTATGAATTGGCAAGAGCCTGAAAAATCAGACTTTGCCACCGACCTGGAAATCATCCAAGGCAAGATCCAAAAAGGGGAAATTCAAAAAGCCGTCCCGGTGATTTTTGCGCGCACTTCGCAGACTGTGACGGCCGTTCATCGTGCGCAGATGTTGTTGTCGCTCATAAACGCTCCGCCTAGCTTGTATGTTTATGGCTTTTGGCAAAATGGCGAAGGAGTCTTGGGGGCAACCCCTGAAACTTTGTTTGAATATAGCAAAGGCACTTTAAAAACCATGGCCTTGGCAGGCACGTGCCCGAAAGAAGACGCCACTCATCGAGAGTTCTTGCTACAAGATGAAAAGGAAATGCACGAGCATCTTTTGGTACTTGAAGATATCAAGTCAGTCTTAAAGCCTTTGGGAGAAATCAAAACCGAAGGACCGCAGATCTTAGAGCTGCCGACACTTTTTCATCTGTTCACGAAAATCAACGTGGACTGCCAAAGGGTACCGTCTTTTACAAATTTGATCGAAAGCCTGCACCCGACGCCGGCCTTGGGCGTGGCCCCAAGAAACTATGGGTACAAGTGGATGGAGGAACTTCCGGGACAGGAGGGACGCGCTCGTTATGGGGCGCCGTTTGCGTTCTTGTCAAAAGAGGAGGCTCTGTGTCTTGTCGGGATCAGAAATATACAGTGGAATAAAGCTTCAAGCATGATCGGAAGTGGTTGCGGTATCGTTGCGGCCAGTGATTTAGAACGGGAATGGCGGGAGCTTTATCAAAAGCGCCTGTCGGTCAGAAAGATTTTGGGACTGAATTTATGACAAATATGGAATTGGCCGGGAAGGTCGTTCAGGAGTTAGTTAACAGCGGTGTGCGCGAATTTGTTCTTTGTGCCGGTGCCCGCAATAGTCCTTTGGTTCACGTCTTAGATGAAAACAAGAATTTAAAAGTCTATTCTTTCTTTGAAGAACGTTCGGCGGCATTTTTTGCTTTAGGTCGCATCGCGAGCACGCGTCGTCCGGTTGCCATCATTACGACTTCTGGGACCGCGGTGGCGGAGCTTTTACCCGCGGCGGTGGAAGGAACTTATTCTTCACTGCCTTTGATCATGGTGACCGCCGATCGCCCTAAGCAATATCGTGGCACGGGTGCTCCGCAAACCATCGAACAAGTCGGAATCTTTTCCTACTATAACGAAGTGGCGCTGGACGTGGATGCGGAAAATTCGCACATCTCGTTTAAATCCTTATCTTGGAAAAAGCCCATTCATGTGAATATCTGTTTTGAAGAGCCTTTGATTGACGGACCTATTCCAAAAATCGACGTGCCTTCGATTTCGGAAAGAACACGTTTGCCAGGACAATTACCACTGGGCACATTAAAAGAGATGGAAGAATTCCTGAACTCTCACAATCCGCTGGTGATTGTTGGGATCTTGCCGGAAAAAGCTTACGGCACTGTCTTAGAGTTTTTAAAACAATACAAAGCCCCGGTTTACTGCGAGGGTATTTCAAGCTTACGCGGTCATCCGGATATTAAAGATATCGAAATTCGCTCAGGCGAAAAAATGATCCATCGAATTTTAGCCTCGAAAACCTGCGATTCAATTTTGCGCATCGGTGGTGTGCCGACAGCGCGCGTGTGGCGCGACCTTGAGGATAAATACAAAGAAATTCCTGTTTTTTCTGTCAGCTTTAATCATTATTCTGGTTTAAGTCGTTCGACTCAGCAATGTAATTCATTGGATTTACTCAGCCAGGTGGAGTTCGCTTACAATCATCGTGAAAATGTGAAAGTGAATATTGAAGACGCCAGTCGTGCCGAACACATTCGTTCGTTATTGCGCAAATATCCGCAAAGTGAGCAGGGTTTAATCTTTTCACTTTCTAGAAAAATGCACCGTGGGTCTTTGTACTTGGGGAACTCGCTGCCGATCCGCGAATGGGATTCAAGTTCTTCGCATGATGCAATCCCTGTGCGTGTCGCTGCCAATCGTGGAGCTAATGGTATCGATGGTCAGCTTTCAACATTCTTGGGGTGGGCCCATCCTGAGACGGAAAATTGGTGTCTTGTTGGGGATTTAACAGCGATGTATGATCTTTCGTCACTTTGGGTGACTTCTCAATTAGACGCAAAAAAGTTTCGTATTGTTGTTATCAACAATGGAGGAGGCCAAATCTTTTCGCGCATGTTTAACAAAGAAATCTTTATAAACAAGCATCAGATTTCTTTCGAATCATGGGCGAAAATGTGGAATTGGTCCTACGAAAAGTGGCATAATATTCCTGAAGAATCAAAACTTTCGGATTTGCAAATTATTGAGCTCATCCCCGATGCGCAGCAAACCCACGAGTTTTGGAAGGAGTACGAATCGCTGTGGAAAGAGTGAACCTCATTTTCCTGCATGGCTTCTTAGGGCGTCCCTCAGATTGGGCGCTTGTGAAGGCCTATTTGCCTTTCGGCGACGTGCACATTTACACTCCGGATTATCTTAAAGATCCTCAATTAGGACCGCAGAACAGCTTTGAAACGTGGGCCGAAAACTTTGTCAAATGGACTGAAAAAGTTGTCGGAGGCACCAAGCAAAATATTTTGGTAGGTTATTCCTTAGGGGGTCGCTTGGCTTTACATGCTCTGGAAAAAAAACCGGATCTGTGGAAGAAGGTCGTTTTGATTTCGACGAATCCCGGAATCGAAGATGCACAGCATGAAGATATCGGTCGATCTGAAGAGCGTCAAAAGCGTTGGCTTTCCGATGCTTATTGGGCCGAGGAATTTGCGAAATCACCCTGGGAAACTGTTTTAAGAAATTGGAATTCTCAACCCGTTTTTAAAGGCGGGGCGGCTGAACCGCCACGAGTAGAAACAGATTTTTCCCGCGAAGTTTTAAGTCTTATTTTGACCCAGTGGTCCTTGGCGCAACAACGCAATATGCGCGAGGTGATTGCAAAATACGTTCAAAAAATTCATTGGTTGGTGGGCGAAACAGACGAAAAGTTTATGGCGCTGACGGAACAGTTGAAAAATCAAATTCGGGAATTGCAAGTGGACGTTGTGATGGGTGCCGCTCACCGTGTGCCTTTGGATAATCCAAAGGGACTGGGCGAGCGTATTAATAAATTACTTAAGTAAGTTCTTGATGCTGTCGTTGATCCAGTCGCGATATTGTTTCACGCTGATGTAAATCGACTTATGCGCACAGACATTCTGTTTTTCTAAATATTCTTTTTTAGCTTTATCGCTTAATTCCCCAGGGACTAGCCACGAAATCGCCGAGGCAATGCCGATGACATAGTCTTCCCCTTTAAAGCGCATCATCGCTGGCCCCCCAGAATCGCCATGGCAAATGCCTTTGCCGTTGGTTTGGTCGACATAAAACTGGGTGCCGTCTTCAGAAAAGCCATCAATTTGCAGGTCGACGTGGCGTAAGAAACCCGATCCTTGAGTGTCGCGGCCTGTTGGGTCGGTAACCCCGGTAATGCGTCCGTAACCAGCAGCGGTGAATATCATGCCGGGTTCAACGACAAAGGACTCTTCCGGAATAGCTAAAGGCTCATAACCCTCGGGGGCGGAGTCTTTGATAAGAACCAAGGCCAGGTCATTGCGATTCACATTGTGATTTTTGTAATCGGGATGAACTAAAACTTTATCAGCTCGGCGGATGACGTAATCACCAGCTAAGGGGCGATTGCCAAAAGCCACGGTGATTTGATCGGCAGAAGATTTGATACAATGACCAGCTGTTAAAAGAATATTTTTTCGGATCAGCATCGCCGTACAGTAATTGTCCGTCGCCTTATCATAAATTAAAGCCAGATAACGAGATGCTAAGTGATCTTTCGGGGTTTCTTGGCCGCCAATGATGGCCTCGTTTATATTTTCGAGGTTTTCATTATGGTGAGAATTCCCGCAAGCGGTCAGGCATAAAACGATGAATGAAAGAACGTACAAATTCGTCTTCATGAGTCCCCATTGCGATAGGGTTCGGAGATAACAAATGGGCTGCTATTTGAATAGCAACCCGTGCATTTTTGAAAAACTTCTATTGGGCTTGGCTGCGCCAGATAAAGTTGATCAATGATGATGAAAGCTTCGCGTTCATGCGATTGATCCAAGATCGGTAGTACGGAATGCTGGTTAAAGCCGCCGTGGTTTTGCAAGTGCGGGAAGTATCATTTACTCCTCGTGACGTGATACCCCAAAGATAGTAGGTACCGTCAATGTCGATAAAAGCCGGTCCGCCAGAATCGCCATGGCAAACCCCTTTCCCATTGCTTTGATCGATTGTTATTTCAGAATCCGCGAACTTAGCGTCTGCAATTGTCACCTTCGTTTTACGAAGAGCGGAAGGGGCTTGCTGAATTTCAGCGTCCGTGACGCCATAACCGGCAACGACCACGTTTGTGCCATTTTGAAGGACGTCGGCCATGTTTGTCGGTAACATCGTCGCGGGCTTGAAAGAAGCAGGCAATGGACCTTGGAAATGCAAAAGAGCTAGGTCGCCCATGTCTTTATCGGTCGAGGCATTCCAGTAAGGCGAAATCTCGGCTTTATCAATTCGAACGTAAACCCCGTCAACTTGAAGGTTTTTGCCAAAGAAGACATACATTTTATTGATCTCTTGGCCGACACAGTGAGCGGCGGTTAAAACCACGTTTTTATTGATCAATGTGCCGGTACAAAGCTGTCCTTCGACGCTGTCGTAAACGGCGACGATACTATTAGGAAGCTTGTCGACGGCCGCGACTTCTTCGCCACCGATGATGCCTGTGGCTTCTAGGGTATTGAGTGAATTTTGAGGAGCAGAGGGCGTACACCCTACCAGGAATGTACTAGCAACTAGCGAAGAAAAGAGCAGCTGGGAACGAACCAAAAATCCCCCCGGATTTTCGCGCCACAAATATGATGCAACGCGGTAGGTATAATAAACCGCACTTTGGGGGGCTTTGACAAGGGGATACTTTGGATCCCCCTATTCACAGAGAAATTTTACAGATTCCTAAAAGCATCTGTCGCTTCAATTAATGCTGACTTTGTTCCCGGTTCGGCTGCTGCATGGCCAGCATCGGCGATAAATGTAAATTTTGCCTCGGGCCAGGCCTTATGTAAATCCCAGGCTGATCTTGCCGGGCAGACCACATCGTAGCGGCCTTGCACGATCACCCCTGGGATGTGGCGGATTTTATCAACGTTTTCTAAAAGCCAGTTATCGGTTTTAAAAAAGGCATTGTTGGTAAA